>JABGTH010000253.1 GCA_018647275.1 Paracoccaceae bacterium | reverse complement strand
CGGCCATTCAGGCTGGCATCACCCGTAAAGGTCGCTGTGATTGGTGATGTCGCCATAACGCCCATGATCAGGCGAACGCCTGTTCCAGAGTTACCGCAGTCGATGATATTTTCAGGTTCTGCAAAGCCCCCAACTCCAACGCCGTGCACGGACCAATTCCCCTCACCCAGATCAGTTACTTCAGCCCCAAAAGCACGCATGGCTTTCGCGGTATCAAGGACGTCTTGACCTTCCAACAATCCGCTGATTTTGGTTTCACCGACACTGAGCGCACCTAAAATCAAGGACCGGTGAGAAATTGATTTATCACCGGGCACTTGAGCGTGCCCATTAAGTGGCCCACAAGCGTAGGATGTCATCGGAATTGGGGTGCCGTGGCTGGACATATGCAGTCTTTCAAATCGTCTAAAGTTAGCGCCAGACCTATCGTCTGCGCAGACTTTGGTCCAGTCGAAAGGCGAAATGCCTATTTACGGATAAAGGTCATGTAATGCGGTGTACGATCTTCGCGTAGCGCTTTTTGTTCGTAACGCGTGCTGATCCAATCACCCCACGGTACACGCCAATCTTCTGGTCCCTCAGCTGTCCATTCAAACGGCTGCTTTGCGACTTCCTGCATGGTTTGACGCACATAGTCTGGAATGTCAGTCGCAACACGAAAAATTGAACCCGGCTTCAAAACGCGAGCAAGGGGCGCAAGATGTTCTTCGGTTACAAAACGACGACGATGGTGGCGTGATTTCGGCCACGGGTCAGGGTATAGCAGGAAAGCGCGATCAATTGAGGCATCAGGCAGCACATCAAACATATCGCGCACGTCACCCGGATAAACCGCAAGGTTTTTGACACCCGCTTTTCTGATCTTGCCCAGAAGCATCGCAACGCCATTGATGTAGGGTTCGCATCCGATGATGCCTACGTCTGGATTTTGACCACATTGGTGCACCATGTGCTCACCACCACCAAAGCCGATTTCAAGCCACGTGGGCTTGCCATCAAACAAGGCGTTCAGATCCAGATTATAACGGTCTGGGTTCACATCCCAATCGACTGCCCCCGGGGACAATGCATCTAGGTCTTCGGCCAAATAGCCCTCTTGCGATTGCTTGAGGTGCTTGCCTTTGAGGCGGCCATAAAAATTGCGGTGTGGGCGTACAGGTTGTGTCATGGACGCGGTTTAGCCAGCGCAGCGCATCAAGGCAAGCGTATGCTAAAAAACGGACCGATTAATACCATCGGTTAGCACGCCGTAAGAACGGCAACGGGCAGCGTCAAGAATGATCGCTGCCCGTCCAAAAAGTTATGTTACAAAAGTTAAACGGCTTTTTTCAAAGCTTCTACCAAATCCGTTTTCTCCCAGCTGAAACCACCATCAGCTTCAGGCGCACGGCCAAAGTGGCCATAGGCCGCTGTTCGCTCATAGATTGGTTTGTTCAAACCAAGGTGGGAACGGATGCCGCGTGGTGTCAGGTCCATGACGCTATCGATCGCTTTTTCGATCATTGCATCGTCAACTTGGCCCGTGCCGAATGTATCGCAATAGATCGACAACGGCTTGGCTACGCCAATTGCGTAGCTCAATTGTACAGTACATTTGTCAGCCATGCCCGATGCGACAATGTTTTTTGCTAAATATCGCGAAGCATATGCAGCGGAACGGTCAACCTTGGTTGGATCTTTACCAGAGAATGCGCCACCGCCGTGCGGTGCTGCACCACCGTATGTATCAACGATGATCTTACGGCCTGTTAGGCCTGCATCGCCGTCTGGTCCACCAATTACGAATTTACCGGTAGGGTTTACATGCCATGCCGTATCCGGAGCAATCCAGCCTTCAGGAAGAACCTCAAGGATATATGGCTCAACGATCGCACGAATGTCAGAGGATTCAAGGTGTGGATCAAGGTGCTGTGTAGACAGAACGATCGAAGAGACACCAACTGGTTTGCTGTCACGGTAGATCACCGACAATTGGCTTTTCGCGTCTGGACCCAAAGCTGGCTCAGTACCATTCTTGCGCACCTCAGCCAAACGGCGAAGGATCGCATGAGAATACTGGATCGGGGCCGGCATTAGTTCTTCGGTTTCAGTTGTCGCGTAACCAAACATAATGCCTTGATCGCCTGCGCCTTCATCTTTGTCGGCAGCTGCATCAACACCCTGAGCGATGTGAGCTGACTGTTCGTGCAATAGGTTCGTAACCTCAATCGTGTTCCAATGGAACTTATCTTGCTCGTAACCGATGTCTTTGACGCAGTCGCGCGCGATCTGTTCAATACGCCCCATGTAATCTTTTAGTTTGGATTGATCAGACAATCCGACTTCACCACCGATGACAATGCGATTGGTTGTTGCAAAGGTTTCCGCTGCAACGCGCGCTTCTGGTTCTTCACTCAAGAACGCATCCAACACCGCATCCGAAATGCGATCACACAGTTTATCTGGGTGACCTTCGGAAACGGACTCCGAGGTGAAAGTATAATTTTTTCGGGACATATAGTGCTCCAATGTTTTTCTGTGTGCCACGTCAGGAAGCCGTTGTGGTACGTCGATTTTGCGATTAACCGCCCTCGCTCGGGCAGTCAATCAGTCGTGGCTGCGGCCAAACGTCATTTTTGGTAAAAGAGCCATGAAAGTCACAAAAATCAACAGAAGTGCAATCGGCAGGTCGCCAAGCTTACTGTAAACCGTCGGTGGCAACGGCATCGGCAATGAGGCATCCACATAGCCCGCTTCATTCAACGAGAGGCTTTTCAATACCCGGCCATAAGGATCGATCATAGCGCTGATCCCCGTATTGGCGGCGCGCGCCATTGGCAAACCTTGTTCAATGGATCGCATCTTAGCCTGCGCCAAGTGCTGCTCTGGCCCCGCCAACGTTCCGAACCATGCGTCATTTGTAAGTTGTATTAAGAAATCTGATCTTTCCACAGCCCCGCCAACGTCATGCGCAAAAACGGCCTCGTAGCAGATCAATGGTAATCCTTTGCCCAGCGGCCCAAAATCAAGCGTTTTCGCACCGCCCCCTTCACCAAAGCCATCAACGAACATGTCGACGAATGCGTGCAGCCCCAGGGCAGACAGAACTGGGCGAAACGGCATGTATTCTCCAAATGGCACCAAATGGTGTTTGTCATAAGTCGCCGTGATTTGACCAACGGGGTCCAAAACCACCATGCTGTTATATAATGTAGGCCCATCAGACCGCAAAATCCCGAGGGCGACGGGCGCACCTCGCCCCGCTTCACCTGCAGCTTGCAAGATCCCAGGTGCATTATGTGCAAGGTACGGCAGCGCGGTTTCAGACCAAAGGACCAAGTCAGGCACATCGCCTGCCTGCGTGGATTGTAGCATTCGATTGATAAAGACCCCATACTTCTGTGGGTTCCACTTATCGCGCTGTGGGGCATTGGGTTGAACAAGTCGGACGGTGTGTTCCGTCAATTGCGCGCTACCAGCTAAAGGTGGGCTGAGAGTAGCTGCAAGTGCAACAATACCAACGCCAAACGTCACCACCTTAGACATTTTTGCAGAGTGGAAGATCGCAAAAGCCACAGCGCACATGACCAACATGACACCATGTGGACCGCCCCACGCCAAGGCTTGTCCTCCTAGGACATCCACCAAAGCCTGCGGAGGCGTGCCCCATGGAAAACCAGTGAACACATAGGCGCGCAGCAGTTCAACCAAAGGCCATGTGAAAATCAATACCCAAAGCCGCCCTGAAAAACCCGCCAACACAAATGCCAGCCCCCAGAACAATGCCATTCCACCAGACATTAAGATAAGTGCAAAGGGTGCCATCCATGCCG
>JABGTH010000140.1 GCA_018647275.1 Paracoccaceae bacterium | reverse complement strand
CCGGGTTTGTGCGTGGTTATGGAACACATCACGACCTCAAATGCGGTTGAGTATGCGCGCAGCCAAGACGATACCTTGGGTGCAACGATCACTACACACCACTTGGTCATCAACCGAAACCACATCCTAGCTGGCGGAATCAAGCCGCACTACTATTGCCTGCCTGTCGCAAAACGCGAAGAGCACCGTCTTGCATTGTGCGATGCAGCTACATCTGGTGAGGCCCGCTTCTTCTTAGGAACCGACAGCGCGCCACACACCGATGCGAACAAGCTGTTGCCTTGTGGCTGTGCTGGTTGCTTTACTGCGCCAAATACAATGTCGATCCTCGCCCAAGCGTTTGAAGAAGGCGGCGCACTCGACAAATTGGAAGGCTTCACTTCTCTGAACGGCCCTGCATTTTATGGTCTACCAGTGAATGAAGAAACGATAACTTTGACTAAGGGTGATCCAGTCACCTACCCAAGCCATGTTGAGACACCTGACGGCCCTGTCACGGTTTTCGATCCGGGCTTTGATCTGAATTGGCGCGTTGAGTAAAACGCACTTGCTGCACATTAAGACTGCCGACACAAAGGACACGAAATGATCCCTACAAGCTACCCAGACGCAAAAGAAATGGCCCGCCTGACCGCCCGCATGCTGCTTGAAATCAAAGCCGTGCACTTTAACACTGCAGAGCCATTCACGCTTGCTTCAGGGCTACCAAGCCCAACATACATCGATTGCCGCAAACTTATTAGCTATCCGCGCATTCGCTCAACCCTGATGGATTTCTTAACTGTCACCACAATGCGCAACGCGGGTTTTGAAGCCTTCGACAACATTGCAGGTGGTGAAACCGCAGGGATTCCATTCGCAGCTCTCGTTGCGGAACGTATGGCACTTCCAATGACCTATGTTCGCAAAAAGCCAAAAGGTTATGGCCGCAATGCGCGCATCGAAGGTCAAATGAATGAAGGCGAACGTGTTTTGCTGGTCGAAGACCTGACAACTGACGGTGGTTCAAAACTGTCATTTGTTGATGCGATTCGCGAAACAGGCGCATCCTGTGCCCACACTGCTGTAATTTTTTACTACGGTATTTTTCCTGAAACGGAAAAGACCTTGGGCGATCATGGGGTTGACCTGCATTACCTTTGCACATGGTGGGACGTTCTGGCCGAAGCTAAGAACTCTGGTGCGTTTGATGCCGAAACGATCAAAGGCGTCGAAGCCTTCCTAAACGACCCACGTGGCTGGCAAGAAGCCAATAAAAAACCGTAAGAAAAACACCATATCCAGGGTCAGAGTTAACTTTTGACCCTAGATACGGTATGCTTCCCCCCAAGCGAAACATATCCACAAGATATCCAGATTGCGCTGCCCCATCTTTGACGTTTAAGACAAATGTTAATACCGCTGAGGGGCATACGGGGACACCATGAACGAAATTAGCAGCATTCCAGTATCCGGCATCCCTGAAGTTCAGGCCGCTGAGACTATGCCTCACTCTATCGAGGCAGAACAACAATTGTTGGGCGCAATTCTGACCAATAATGATGTATATGACCGTATTGCTTCGATCATTGGTGAAAAACACTTTTATGAGCCAGTTCATGGCCGCATCTTTGACATTGCCGCTGCTCGCATTGCAAAAAACAACCTAGCCAGCCCTGTAACACTCAAATCCTTCATGGCAGATGATGAGGGCCTTAACGAACTTGGTGGCGCAGCTTACCTTGCCCGCCTTGCAGGTGCCGCAGTCAGCGCCTTTGCGTTACGTGACTATGCGCAGATGATTTACGATCTGGCTGTGCGCCGCGACTTAATCCTTTTGGGCCGAGACATCAGTGCCAAAGCAGCGCAAGTAAACGTGGATTCTGAGCCCCGCGAACAAATCGTTGAAGCCGAACAACAACTTTACAAGCTAGCCGAACAAGGCCAAGCAGAAAGCGGTTTCCAAAGTTTCCTGAAGGCTGTGACCGAGGCCGTGAACTTAGCCAACACCGCATATCAGCGTGATGGTGGCATGTCTGGTATCTCGACAGGCTTGATAGATATGGACAAAAAGCTGGGCGGCTTGCACCCATCTGACCTTTTGATCCTCGCGGGTCGCCCATCCATGGGGAAAACTTCACTTGCGACCAACATCGCGTTCAACGTAGCCAAAGCCTACAAAAAAGGCAAAAAACACGATGGATCTGAGGGTGCTGTAGAGGGCGGCGTTGTAGGCTTTTATTCCCTTGAGATGAGCGCGGATCAGTTGGCAGCACGTATTCTATCTGAAGCGTCCCAAGTACCATCTGAACAGATTCGTCGTGGTGACATGACCGAAACTGAATTCCGTCGCTTTGTTGATGCGGCTAAGTCGCTTGAGGCATGTCCTCTGTTCATCGATGACACTCCTGCCCTGCCCATCAGCCAATTGGCGGCACGTGCCCGCCGCCTGAAGCGGACCCATGGTCTGGATGTATTAATCATCGATTACCTTCAGCTGGTGCGTGGCACAGGCCGTTCAGAAAATCGTGTGAACGAAATTTCCGAAATTACGATGGGTATGAAAGCGATTGCCAAAGAATTGCAAATCCCTGTGATCGCGTTGTCCCAGCTTTCGCGTCAGGTTGAAAACCGCGAAGATAAACGCCCACAACTCTCTGACCTTCGTGAATCGGGTTCAATTGAGCAAGACGCCGACGTTGTTATGTTCGTATACCGCGAAGAATACTACAAAGAGCGTGAAAAGCCCGGTGATCACGATCTTGAAGCTATGGCACGCTGGCAAGAGGAAATGGAACGCCTGCATGGGCGCGCCGAGGTTGTTATTGGTAAACAACGTCACGGTCCAATTGGCACTGTTGACCTTTCCTTTGAAGGTAAGTTCACACGCTTTGGCAACCTTGCGCAGCCTTGGCAAGACGGTGGACGCAACGATCAAGAGTTCTAATTACAGCCGTTATCCAACGGCATAAAACAGATTTCCTCTTGACCCCACGCACCGCCCTGTCAAAACCGAATTATGGGTACAGCTAGACTAACAATCGATCTAAACGCCGTCGTCAACAATTGGCGCGCTTTGGATCTAATGACAAGCTGCGAAACCGCTGCTGTTGTTAAGGCAAATGGCTATGGGTTGGGCGCGCCCTCCGTGGCGCGGGTTCTTGCAAAAGCGGGAGCACGAACATTTTTCGTGGCGGCCGCTGAAGAAGGCGTGATTTTAAGGTCTGCCCTTGGTTCTGGCCCAACGATCAACGTATTTTCCGGCCATATGGACGGCGACACCGATATCATTCGTAGTTCAGAATTAACGCCAATGATCAACTCTGTTGACCAAATGTTGCGCCACGTCGAGGCATTGCCGGCGTCCCCATTTGGTATTCAGTTGGACAGTGGCATGAACCGCCTGGGGATGGAGCCTGAAGAATGGTCCGCTGTGCGCGATATCGCACTTGCACAAGACCCAACACTAATCATGTCCCATTTGGCATGTGCTGACGACCCTGATCATCCTATGAATACCCAACAACTAAAAACTTTTTGCGAGATGACCGATGGGTTAGATGTACCATGTTCATTGGCAGCTACTGGTGGTGTTTTACTTGGGTCAAATTATCACTTTAACATGACCAGACCCGGCATCGGGCTTTATGGCGGAATGCCCTATCAAGATGCACAATCTGTGGTCACATTGGATATTCCAGTAATCCAAACCAGGAAAGTAGCTCAGGGCGAAACAGTGGGTTACGGCAATCGCTGGGTCGCGGAGCAAGACAGCACTGTTGCAACAATTGCAGCTGGCTATGCTGACGGTCTTATCCGCGCGATGGGCAACGGCGCACGCCTTTATGCGGGTGACATCCAAGTTCCTGTCATCGGACGTGTTTCGATGGACCTCATTACGGCAGATATTTCCCACCTGCCAGAGGAAACGACGACACTGCAATTGTTGGGCACACATCAATCCGTTGATGACGTGGCTGATTTTGCAGGAACCATTGGCTATGAAATACTTACCTCTTTGGGCAATCGTTACGCACGGACTTACCTAGAATGAAACTATTAGCTGCCATAGGTCGTTCGTTTTTGGGGCTAATTGCTGCAATTGGGCGTATTGCGATTTTTGCAGGACAAACGCTTGGTCATATCGTGCGCGGACCATTCTATCTACGTGAATTAGCCGTTTCCTTTTTGAACATCGGCTGGCTGTCCCTACCCGTTGTCGGGCTGACTTCCCTGTTCACGGGTGCCGCGCTGGCGTTGCAGATCTATGCAGGCAGTGCCCGATTTAATGCAGAGGCTGTGGTTCCACAAATCGTTGCCATTGGCATGGTCCGCGAACTTGGTCCCGTTTTGGTTGGATTAATGATTGCCGCACGTGTCACTTCGTCAATTGCTGCAGAGATCGCGACGATGAAGGTCACTGAGCAAATCGATGCTCTCGTGACATTGTCCACACACCCCATGAAATATTTGACCGTTCCACGTGTTTTGGCCGCTACCATTGTTGTTCCATTGCTAGTTACTGTAGGTGACATCATCGGCATCTTCGGTGGATACGCCGTGGCAACGGGCACATTAGGGTTCAATCCTGCCGCCTATATTCGTAACACCCTAGACTTTTTAGAACTGAAAGACGTGGTGTCCTCACTCGCCAAAGGTGCGATTTTTGGGTTCATTGCTGCACTGATGGGATGCTATTATGGCATGAATTCTGGCCGCGGCGCGCAGGGCGTTGGCAATGCAACCAAAGGATCAGTGGAAGCTGCCGCAGTCTTGATTTTAGGTGCGAACTTCGTTCTGACGGGGGTATTTTTCTCACTATGATCAAACTTATTGGTGTCACAAAATCTTTTGGAAACAACCATATACTTCGCGGTGTTGACCTCACTGTAGATCGCGGAACATCCTTTGTAATTATTGGTGGCTCTGGAACAGGTAAATCAATCACAATCAAGTCTATCCTTGGTTTGGTCACACCTGACGCAGGGAAAATAACTGTGGATGGTCAGGACGTCACCCAGACCGATCGCGACGCGTTCTTGGCTCGTTTTGGCATGTTGTTCCAAGGTGCAGCGTTGTTCGACAGTCTTCCCGTTTGGCAGAACGTCGCCTTCCGTCTTTTACGCGGCTCACTCAAACGCCCAAAGGACGAGGCCCGACAGATCGCCATAGAAAAGCTACGGAGGGTTGGATTGACCTCAGATGTAGCAGATAGATTGCCAGCAGAATTATCTGGCGGCATGCAAAAGCGTGTTGGCCTTGCCCGTGCCATTGCGGCGGATCCTGAAATTATCTTTTTCGATGAACCAACAACAGGCCTAGACCCGATCATGGCAGGCGTCATCAACGACCTGATCCGCGAAATCGTTGCGGAAATGGGCGCGACTGCCATCACCATCACCCATGATATGACATCTGTTCGTGCGATTGCTGACAATGTGGCGATGTTACATGACGGCGTGATTCAATGGGCTGGCCCAGTTGGTGATATTGATACGTCGGGTGATCCCTTTCTTGACCAATTCATCCATGGTCGCGAGATCGGCCCTATTGAAGCAATCCGCTAGGTCGCCCAAATCCGTATGGTATTAGACGTAGGTTCCCTATGTTGCGCTGTACCAATCTGTCCCTTTTAATCCTTTATCCCATTGCGTGGTTTGCCCCACTTTTGAATGCT
>JABGTH010000096.1 GCA_018647275.1 Paracoccaceae bacterium | reverse complement strand
CCTTGATGGCGATTGCTCAATCGGATGCGCGGGCATTGTTGTCAAATGACCCTGAATTGTCGGGACCACGCGGACAGGCCGCTCGTGTTCTATTATGGTTAATGCGTCAGGACGAGGCAATTCGTTTAATCTCAATAGGTTAGCATTTAATGTTCCATTTTGTTCGCGTTTGTTCTTATTTAGTTCTTTACTTTTCGTTTCGGAAATGAGAACAAAGGTGCAACAAAAAATATGAGGCACTGACATGACAACATTTAATCAAATCAAAAAAATCGCAGTTCGCTCGCAACAAACCTTGCTGCACGACGCCGTAGGCGCGGCTGCTTTGATGATTATGCTGGTTGTTGGTCTGCACCTTCCATCCTTTGTCTGATTTTCTGCCTGCGATCTTATGCTGACCATTTTCTGCACCCGTCCCAAGTTGGTGTGATAACAGACACTGCCTGTCCCTCGTTATTTGAATGCTCAGAGTCCCCTTAAGACACGCTTCACTTGCGCCGCCATCCTTTTGGATATGCGGCGTTTTTTTATCTTTTGTGGGGATGGGATCAGACAGTTTCTGATTGGATGGCTTGTTCTATTGCTTCAGCCGTGGCCTCAATGGCCAAAAGGATCGATGCATGGCGATTTTTGTACTCGCGCGCAGGTTCTAGTACCTCGAAGCCATCAAAGGGTGCCGTTGGGATCGGGCCGTTGCTCTTTAACATGTCTCGCAAAGCATCGCGGCCCATTTCGACTTCACTCAAGGTCAAACCTATAATTGCGCCACCTGTAACAGCGGCCGCTGCTTGTCCAAGAGCGCAGGCTTTTACGTCTTGGCCAAACTTAGTGACAATGCCATTTGTAACCTCGATATCGACCGAAACGGTTGAACCACAAAGTGGGGACCTTTTTTTGACGCTTGCGTGCGGTGCTTCAAGCCGTTGAAGATACGGGAT
Organism: Paracoccaceae bacterium; assembly: GCA_018647275.1. GTDB lineage: Bacteria > Pseudomonadota > Alphaproteobacteria > Rhodobacterales > Rhodobacteraceae > Ascidiaceihabitans. Next base: position 3,813 of record JABGTH010000096.1, on the reverse strand, counting down.
GTCTGTGGTCAGGGCCAGAATACGGGCCGAATATAGTTTGATCAGATCGGTATCGTTGGCCATCGTCGCATTCCTTGGTGTCTGGTCATTCGCCCTTGTGTCATACATAAGCTTCAACCGACCAGATGCAAAAAGGTTTTCATAAAATGACGTTTGACCCCACCACTTTGAAATACAATGATGCCGGTTTGATCCCCACGATAGCACAGGATGCCACAACAGGCGAAGTGCTGATGATGGCGTGGATGAACGTCGATGCAGTGAAAAAAACTTTGGAAACACGGCGGGTTACGTATTGGAGCCGTTCGCGGCAATCCTTTTGGATTAAGGGCGAAACGTCAGGGCACACCCAAGAATTGGTAGATCTGCGCTTAGATTGTGATCGGGATTGTTTGTTGGCTGTGGTTAACCAAGTCGGCGCGGCATGTCACACTGGGCGCCGTAATTGCTTTTATACGTCTGTATTGGACGGTACCGAAGTCGAGCTTATGAAACCGTTAGGCTAACGCGGCAAACCGAGCAATTTTCGAATGTCATCCGCCGTATAGCCCTCATCCCGAAATTTCGCGATGGCTCTGGCGTCATCGCGTTTTGCCAACCGTTTTCCTTGATCGTCGCGGATTAAGTCGTGGTGATGGTAATTGGGTGTCGGAAGACCAAGAAGATCTTGAAGCAAAACGTGGATTTTGGTCGCTTCAAACAAGTCATGGCCCCGTACAACATCGGTTATGTCTTGGGCCGCATCATCTAAGACTACGGACAAGTGGTATGAAGTGCCCATATCTTTGCGCGACAGAACGATATCCCCGGCCTCTGTGATTATCTGAGCGCAGGTTGAAGTTATATTACCGGTTTCGCCGTCAGGCCCTGCACCAACTTCGTTGAAGCTGTAGTTTTGGTTCGGGCCGCCACAAAGATTGAGCCGTAAAGCGGCGTCTTGCGGCCTAGGGTTTGCAAAGTCATTGACCAAACTACGGCAGGTCCCCGGATAGATTACCCCGTTCGGTCCAATCAGTGGCGAACCTTCTTGCGGTGCAGAGGCAGCGGTTAAGATATCTTTTCGATTACAGTGGCATACATACAGAAAACCACGTTTCCAAAGGTCGTCGAGGGCCTTCTGATAGACGCCATGTCGGGTTGATTGCACCATCACGGGCTCAGACCATTCCAGGCCAAGCCATTCTAGATCATCATAAATCATTTGTGTCCAAGCGTCGCGTGCGCGTGATTGATCAATGTCTTCAATCCGCAACAGGAATTCACCACCCAAGCGATTGGCCATGTCATAGGCAAGTATAGCCGAATAGGCATGACCCAGATGCAAAGGGCCGGTTGGTGATGGAGCAAATCGCGTTTTAAACATCATAGGCCTCGCTAACGTCTGCCTTTACGCTTCGTCCAGCGCTGATGCTTCCAACCATGCAGACCAATCCAGTTTGGCGCGGTCTGTGTAGGCTTTGTAGCGATCCTTTCGACCACGACGCCCACCTTTCAAGCCCTCAACCAACGGGAACAATCCAAAGTTCACGTTCATCGGTTGAAACGTTTTCGCATCGGCACCACCAGTGATGTGCGTGATCAATGCGCCCATAGCGGTAGTGTTTGGGGGGGCAGAGATCGAACCACCCAAGATTTCTGTCGCAGCCATGCGACCAGAAAGTAGTCCCATCGCAGAGCTTTCAACGTAGCCTTCAACGCCTGTGATCTGTCCGGCAAAGCGCAGGTTTGGCTGCGAGCGCAGGCGCATTTGATCGTCTAGCATCGTCGGTGAGTTCAGGAACGTATTGCGGTGGATGCCACCCAAACGTGCAAAGTTTGCATTTTCGAGTCCGGGAATGGATTTAAAAACAGCAGTTTGGGCACCGTACTTCATCTTGGTTTGGAAGCCAACTATATTGTAAAGTGTCCCCAGTTTATTGTCGCGGCGCAACTGAACAATCGCGTGTGCCTTTATGTCTGGCTGATGTGGGTTGGTCAGACCAACGGGTTTCATCGGCCCCCAACGCAAGGATTCACGGCCGCGTTCTGCGATCACTTCGATTGGTAAACAGCCGTCGAAATAACCGGCGGTTTCGCCCTCATGGAACTCTGCTTTGTCGGCTTCCATCAACGCATCGATGAAGCCCTCGTACTGTTCTTTGTCCATCGGACAGTTGAGGTAAGCGGTGCGCTCTTCCTCGGTTTCGCCCTTGTCATAACGCGATTGCATCCACGCTTTGGACATGTCGATGCTGTCGAAATAGACGATTGGGGCGATGGCATCAAAAAACGCCAAAGCATCCGCGCCGGTGTGTGCTGCGATGGATTTGCCCAGATCACCAGAGGTGAGGGGGCCAGTCGCGATAATCCAATGGCCGTCGGACGGCAGCTCTTTTATCTCATCGTACTCAACCGAAATGTTTGGGTGTGCATTTATCGCGTCAGTCACTGCTTGGGCAAAGTGATCGCGATCCACAGCCAATGCGCCACCGGCAGGAAGGCGATGATTGTCTGCAGTTTGCATAATCAAACCATTGGCTTGGCGCATTTCCCAATGGAGCAGACCAACCGCGTTTTGCTCATCATCGTCAGAGCGGAAAGAGTTGGAACAAACCATTTCCCCCATCAATCCCGTCTGATGCGCAAAGGTTTCAACTTCGGGCCGCATTTCGTGGATGACCACTTTAACACCCATGTTTGCGGCTTGCCATGCAGCCTCTGAGCCGGCCATGCCGCCGCCCACGATGTGAAGAATATCTGTCATAGTTGTGATCTAGGGCAGCAATGCGATACAAACAACACCCAATTTTGGGTCTGTCATCTTATATGTAGGGGGTTTTGGGGGACGCCGGAGCGGTCGATCAGTGAGAGCTGATCTGGGGGGACCTTCCGCCATCGGCGACCCAAAAGGTGTCGGGACAAATTCGTATCCCGTGCCTCACTTGTGCCTATTCACGCCCAATTTGCTAGAAAAAAAATAGAAACTGTGCGTTTTCGCTTCGGAAACAGTAAGGTTCTGTCAGTTTAATTCATATTTTACAGTATGTTGAGTTCATGTGTCATTGTTCCCATGTCGGGTCACGCTTCTCCAAGAATGCCGCAATTCCCTCAGATGTGTCACGATCCAGCATGTTTTCGACCATGACATCGCCCGTAAATGCATATGCATCCGCCGCATTCATCTCGATTTGATTGTAAAACGCCTCTTTTCCGATCTTCACGGCGGTGCCCAATTTGGATGCGACCGTATCGGCAAGTGCCATTGTCTCATTCGCTAAGGTCTCTTGGGCAACCACGCGATTAATCAAACCCAACGTTTCGGCCCGCTCTGCTTCTATAAATGCACCGGTTGTGAGCATTTCAAACGCTTGCTTACGGCCAATGTTACGTGACAATGCCACCATCGGTGTTGAGCAGAACAACCCTATGTTGACGCCATTCACCCCAAATTTCGTGTTCTGTGCTGCGATTGCCATGTCACAAGTGGCAACCAGTTGGCATCCGGCGGCTGTGGCGATGCCGTGTACTTGGGCGATGACCGGTTGTGGCATTGTTTGAACGCGGGCCATCATGGCTGCGCATCGATCGAACAGATCCTTGAAATATGCCCTGCCGCCATCTTCTGCCTGACGGCCTGCGGTCATCTGTTTCAGATCATGACCTGCGCAAAACGCTTTGCCGTTTCCGGATATGATAACCGCACGAACAGATCGATCGTTGGCGATTTCATCTAATGATGTGTGCAACGCCGCCAGCATTTCATCTGAAAGTGCATTTAGTCGTTCCGGTGCGTTCATCACCAATCGTGTGACGGCCCCTGCGTCGTGACGTTCT
>JABGTH010000129.1 GCA_018647275.1 Paracoccaceae bacterium | reverse complement strand
CCAAAGCCATCAGGCTTATAAAAATTCGAACCATCATTTGATGCGCATCCTTTCGTGCGGTAAACAGAAAATCTGCGGATACGAGCAGTGACATCCAAAATACGGTCAAAATGCGTCGGGTGTTCTACATTCCGGGGTATGATCTGCTTCACCCCCGCCGTTATCGCGAGTTGTACCGCACTGAGGGCGCCGCGCAGGCAGCTATTTCAGACTATCAGCTAACGCTCAGCCCCAAACAGGGTGGCGGCAACTATGGTTGGCAGGTTGACAGCGTCATTGATGGCGGTGGGGTCCATGTCGACGCTGAGGTGCTGGTTTGGTCTGACATCGAGCGTGATAGCATGGTCAATTCGATTGCTGCGACCTACTGGCAACTTAAGCGCACAGCATGGATTTACATCACGACAGGTGCATTGTGGCAGTTGATGAAGCTGCGTAAAGGCCCAGGTATCGCAGCGCTTTATCCTGTTGGAATGCCGTTGGTTCAGCTGCTTCTGGCATGTCTGGCATTTTATTTGGTGGCGCTGCTGATTGGCGAAGGCGTGCGATTGTTGGAAACGGCGATTTACGGGCCAATGACCATCTGGCCTCGTTGGTTGACGCAGACGATCATAGCGAGCCTCATCGGTGGCAGTATTGCGTTTTGGACTGTGTTGCGCGATTTCCGAGTCGAATTGGTGGATGAAGAACCACCTGTTCCAGTGGCACATTTGACCGTTAGATCGCGCGATGGCATCCGTTTACGCATAGTCTGTCGCTAAGATTGGAAATGTCTGTCGCTAACATTGGAAATGTCTGTCGCTAACATGTACCAATGAATTTTCGTCTGTCTTAAGGATACTTAACGTAAGTATCACTCACGGAGGCGTACTAGATGTTGGATCAAGTCACACAAATTACAAGCGGCGCAGGGTTTATTGCAGCCTTGGATCAATCAGGCGGTTCTACACCAAAGGCACTTGGCCTGTACGGTGTTGATGCATCAGCCTATGGCTCAGAGGAAGAGATGTTCGCCGAAGTTCAGCGCATGCGTGAACGCATCATCCTTGCCCCAGATTTTGACAACAACAAAGTCATTGGCGCGATCCTGTTTGAACGCACGATGGATGAGACAATCGCTGGTAAGCCTGTTGCGCATTACCTTTGGGAAAACACTGGTGTCGTTCCGTTCTTGAAGATCGACAAAGGCCTTGCGGACGAAGCTGACGGCGTTCAGTTGATGAAGGCAATACCACAGCTTGAGACCACATTGGCCAAGGCCAAAGAGGCGGGCATCTTTGGGACAAAAGAACGTTCTTTCATCAAGGCGGCCAACCTTAAAGGTATTGTAAAAGTTGTTTCCCAGCATTTTGAGATTGCGCAAATGGTAATCGCTGCAGGTTTGGTTCCAATCATTGAGCCAGAGGTAGATATTTACGCCCCAGACAAGGCGGAAGCCGAAGACATGTTGCGGGCTGCATTGTCTTCAGAACTAGCGCTATTGCCAAAGGGGCAACAAGTGATGCTGAAGCTTACGATACCTGAAAACGCTGGCCAGTATAACGAGCTTGCGGATCATCCGGCAGTAATGCGAGTGGTGGCATTGTCCGGTGGCTATTCCACGGATGAAGCGACCGCGCGGTTGTCACGTAACAGCAAGATGATCGCTAGCTTTTCACGTGCGCTGACCCAAGGGTTACAACGTGATATGTCGGATACAGAATTTGACACGGCTTTGGCTGCAAATATCGACAAAATCTATAAAGCCTCAGCTTGATGACCAAAGCTTTTTATCACGCTCGGCCTTGATCGCAGCAAGTACATAAAGACGGATCGCAGAGGCCAAGCCGATATCTGCGGTTCGGTTTACATCAATTTCTGAAGCCAGTGCATTAATAGGAATTGATTTTTCTGCCGATATACGTCGGAATTCCGTCCAAAATTCATCCTCTAATGAAACCGATGTTCGGTGTCCCTTAAGGGTGAGTGAGCGTTTGACAGGTCGTCCGCTCATGACTTTGGTGTATCTAGTTTATGGCCATCCAACAGGCGCTCAACGTTGTTGGCTATTTGCGCCTGTTGATCTTTTTCTGCTTTGGTCCGTCCAAACTTAACCGCGTTGGCATCGGCTTGGGGCTGTTTTTCGACCCGTGCCTTTGCCTTACGAAATTTGTTCAGGTTGACCGGTTCGCTCATTTTGGGCCGATCATTTTTTCTGGACGTACAACCCGCTCGAATGTTTCAGCGTCCACAAAGCCAAGGGCGATTGCCTCTTCCTTGAGGGTGGTGCCGTTTTTATGGGCCGTTTTTGCAACCTTGGTTGCGTTGTCATAGCCAATTTCAGGAGCCAAGGCTGTCACCAACATCAGGCTTTCGCGCATCAGGCGTTCAATACGATCTGGGTCAGCTTGCAAATCAACCATCAGGTTGTCGGTGAATGCAGAGGAGGCATCGCCCAACAATTGCATGGATTGCAGAACGTTGTAGGACATCATCGGCTTGTAAACGTTCAACTCGAAATGGCCTTGTGAGCCTGCGAAACCAACGGCTGCATCATTGCCCATGACGTGGATACAAACCTGCGTTAACGCCTCACACTGTGTCGGGTTTACTTTGCCCGGCATGATGGATGAACCCGGTTCGTTTTCTGGCAATACCAGTTCGCCTAATCCACAACGTGGGCCAGAGCCCAGCAGTCGGATGTCGTTGGCGATTTTGAACAGGGACGCTGCAACAGTTTTCAGCGCGCCAGATATTTCAACCATGGCGTCATGTGCTGCTAAAGCTTCAAATTTGTTTGGGGCTGTCACGAAGGGCAGACCGGTAATTTCTGCCATGTTGGCAGCGACCATAACATCCCAACCCTTTTGTGTGTTCAGGCCTGTGCCCACGGCTGTACCGCCCTGTG
>JABGTH010000272.1 GCA_018647275.1 Paracoccaceae bacterium | reverse complement strand
AGAGAGCCTTGCATTACCTTACCAACCCCCCAAATCATTTTGACGGGTTTGTCGCACAGGAAATCATCAGTTTCTGCCTTGCCAATAATGGAAAAACCGCGGGGCTTATTCAAGTCTGACGCAACTTTGGCGAGGAATTTATTATGGCTTAGGCCGATAGAGCCGCTAAGGCCTAATTCATCGCGCATTCGTTTGATCAGCCGCGCCAGCATAACCGCGGGTGGGGCACCGTGCAGACGCGCTGTGCCGGTGAGGTCCATAAATGCCTCATCCAAAGACAACGGCTCGATGGCTGGAGTCAGTTCTTCCATCATCAGGTGGATGGCGCGCGATGCCTCAACGTAGGCTTTCATCCTTGGTTTGATGATCACGGCATCTGGGCACAGTTTAAGCGCCTGAAACATAGGCATCGCAGACTTCACACCCCGAATACGGGCTACATAGCAGGCAGTGGAAACAACGCCGCGATGACCGCCACCAATTATAACAGGTTTATCGATTAGGCTGGGATCATCGCGTTTTTCCACAGAGGCGTAGAATGCATCACAGTCCATATGCGCGATGGTCAGTGTGTTCAGCTCTGCGTGCGAAATAATGCGTGGACTGACGCAAGACGGGCAACGCCGTCCGCTTTCAAATTCAGTCAGGCAATCGCGACAAAGGGCAGGCATTTGAAATCTTATCTGATAGGGTCAATGCTAGTTTAAGGCGTGGATAGGTTAATGAACATGGCGATAGAGCATAAAGGGCTCTACGGCGACAAATTGGCGTTGATTGTTGGTGATAAGCTGGCTGTGATCCTGCGAGGTGACAAACCTAACATTCCGTCACCCAATCATTGGGACATGCCTGGGGATGGACGTGAAGGGTGCGAGACACCTTTGGAATGTGTGCTGCGAAACTTATGAAGAGCTGAATATTCACGTTGATCCTGCTGCTGTGGTGTGGGGTAAACGATTTCCCTATCTGGATGGAGACAGGTGGTTTTTCGTGGCCTATGCCAATGAGGTTGTCGCACATACGATTAGATTGGGGGATGAGGGCCAGGCATGGGGCCTGAAATCACCCGAAGAATACGCAGGTTTACACAATAATATTGTCCGATTTTCAGATCGGTTAAAGATGTATCTATCTGGAATTGAGGGTGATTTTTTTGAAAGGCCTCCCGCTCGATTAGCGAGGGGAGTTGACGAACCTCAGGGAGGTAGGGCTCGTCGGAGAGTATCACCTACTCCCCCCCTTTTTTTGTACCACCACAGCATGAAATTACCGAGTAGGTAATACCTGACCTAACAAGAGAATGTAGTTTGTTGTGTTGTTCCTACAGCGAGTAGTTAGACCTTAGGGAGGCTTGCAACGATATCTTTGGCTGCTTGCGCTGGGCTGGCTGCTGTCCAAATGGGGCGCCCAACAACGATATGATCGGCACCATCGTTGATTGCGTCATGTGGTGTTGCGACCCGTTTTTGATCACCAAGTGCAGCACCAGCTGGGCGCACGCCCGGTGTTACGATCAAGCGGCCTTCGGCTTCGGGAAGGGCGCGGATCAATGCCGCTTCTTGTGGGGATGCGATGACGCCGTCTGCGCCCGCCTCAAATGCCTTGGCGGCGCGGGTGATGACCAAATCCTTGATATCACCGGGTTGCAGAAGGCAGTTGTCGAGGTCTGCGCGGTCGAGTGACGTTAGAATTGTGACACCAAAGATTTTTAGGTTGCTGCCTGCTGCACCTTGTTTGGCGGCATTCACCACATGGGGGTCGCCGTGCACAGTCAGGAAGTCGAGATCGAATTGGGCCAGTCCACGCACTGCGGATTCAACTGTCGCGCCGATGTCGAACAATTTCATATCAAGGAAGACGCGTTTGCCGTGTTCTTGGATCAGCTCGTTTGCCAACGCCAGACCACCAGTGGTCAGCATACCCAAGCCAATTTTATAGAAGTTGACCGCATCGCCGATCTGCTGGGTCATTTCCAAAGCCGCGTGCGCGTTTGGCACGTCTAGCGCCACGATCAATCTGTGGTCTGTCATCTTCTATCCCCGTATTTTGGTGCTTAAGCTGAAAGGTCCGTAAACGATCCGTGGACTCAAGTCCATTCGAGGGACGTATTGTCGAGGCAGAAAAAACCTGGCTCACCATTGGCAGCCGAGCAAGTATCAGAGACGCTAGCAGGCAGGGGGTCTTTATGTGGCAACCTTAAACCACTAGGGGAGGAAGCGATCGTCACGGGTTGCGATGGCAAACTGGTTACGTGGCCAACTGGCGCAGCATGTCAAATGCATCGATGGCTTTGCGGGGCCGCGAGCGTCCTGCGCGTACGATCGGGTAAGGGATGCCGAGTGGGCGAACAGACGATAAGCCGGGATT
>JABGTH010000347.1 GCA_018647275.1 Paracoccaceae bacterium | reverse complement strand
TGGCCCAGGCCTGGGATAAAGCTATCGAAGCGGCTCAGCGCCTGGCTGCGAAACGGCCTGAAGATCCCGTGCCATACAACTTGATTGGCTCCGCGCTGATGGGCAAAGGTGAAACTGAGCTGGCCGAATGGATTGAACCCAATGATATTGCGGCACTCTTGGACATTTTCAATTAACACTTAAGTTCAGATCAAGCAGCATGTAGCGACCCTTTACTACCTTTGAAAGAGAGGTTTCGTTGGCCATATCTACGAAGACGTTTAATAACCCAACGCCTTAGCCTTCTACCTGTTTAATTTGGTAGGTGTAAAAATTTTGATCTTTCTTTTCACACTCCAAAAGAAAACAGCGCCCGACCCGTTAAGATCAAGCGCTGCTTTTATTTTGCATTGACGGGGTGAACCTCGCCCTACGTCTAAATGCCAGCGTCGATAATGGCTTTGGCCAAAATAGGGATGGTTTTTGCGTTTAGGCCTGCGATGTTCATGCGGCTGTCACCTACCATGTAGATGCCTGCATCAACGCGCAGTTTTTCCACCATCTCTGGTGTAGTGCCAAGGCGCGAGAACATGCCACGGTGTTGTGCAAGGAAGCCAAAACGATCAGAGCCAGAAAGCCGCTGAAGTTCTGCAGCCAAGTCGCCGCGCAGACCCAACATTGAAGTGCGGATGTCTTCGAGTTCAGCCATCCAATCGGCGCGCATTGCGTCGTCGTTCAGGATCATCGTTACGATGCGTGCACCGTGATCTGGCGGAAAGCTAAAGTTCTGGCGGTTCAGAAACGCCAATGTCGCTTGATTCAAGCCTTTGGCAGATGTGTCTTGGGACACAACCATCAACATGCCGGTACGTTCGCGGTAGATGCCAAAGTTCTTGGAACAGCTAGCTGCGATGATTGTCTCTGGCATTGCTGCGGTCACTGTGCGTGTTGCGGCCGCGTCTTCTTCAAGACCGTCACCAAAACCTTGGTATGCGATGTCGATCATCGGGGTTGCGCCTGTTGATTTCAGAACCGAAATCACTTCTTCCCACTGCGCCGCGTTCAGGTTTGCACCTGTTGGGTTGTGGCAACAGCCGTGAAGCAAAACAACGTCGCCCACTTTGGCTGTTTTAAGATCAGCAATCATGCCGTCGAAATCAACACCGCGTGTTTCATCGTCGAAATAGCGATATGGGACCATGCCCATCCCAAGGTATTTCAGGATGGACAGGTGGTTTGGCCATGTTGGGTTAGACACAAAAACGCGCGCATCTGGGCGCGCCATTTGGATCAATTCAAACGCTTGGCGCACAGCACCTGTTCCGCCCGGCGTTGCCGCAGCAGAAATCGTGTCGCGTGCAACGGCATCGCCCAGAACCAGTTTGATCATCGCATCGCCAAACGCAGGGTCGCCTGCAAGGCCAACATAGGCTTTGCTGTCTTGGTCTTCCCACAGTTTGTGTTCTGCCGTTTTGATCGCACGCATCACAGGCGTCAGGCCCGTTGCATCCTTATAGACGCCAACGCCAAGATCAATTTTGGTCTCACGTGGGTCTGCGCGATACTGCGCCATAAGCGCTAGAATTTTATCAGCAGGTTGCGGTTGTAGTGTTTCGAACATCAGGCTTCTCCAGTTGCCACGGGCACGGTGGGAAACATCCCCCACTCGGTCCAAGATCCATCATATAGCGACCACATATCGCAGCCCATGCGTTCCAGCGCCAATCCCAATACTGCGGCGGTTACGCCAGATCCGCAGGTGGTGATGATTGGCTTTTTCAGATCAACGCCAGCGCTCTCAAAGATTGCACGGGTTTGATCCGGAGTTTTCATTGTTTTGTCGTCATTCAGCAGGTCAGTGAACGGCACGTTGCGTGAATTCGGGATATGGCCCGAACGCAGCCCTTCACGTGGTTCTGGTGCTTCGCCGCGGAACCGCGCAGCAGCGCGAGCGTCAACGATCTGGGAGGTGCCCAATTTGGACGCTGAGGACACTTGAGTCACATCACGTACCATTTGGTTTTGGAAACGCACAGTCATGTGACGGTCACGAATGACGGGGGCCAAATCTTCGACTTCGCGTCCCTCAGCGATCCATTTTGGCAACCCGCCATCAAGCACCGCAATGTTGTTTTGCCCCATAAGGCGGAACAACCACCACACACGTGCAGCAGAGAACAGGCCAGATCCATCATAGACGACAATCTGGTGGCCGTCGCCAACGCCCATCGCGCGCACGCGGGACATAAATTTCTCGATTGGGGGTACCATATGCGGAAGATCGGAGCGGCCATCACTTACGTCATCGATGTCAAAGAAGCGGGCACCTGGAATGTGAACCGCGTCATATTCTGTGCGACCATCGCGGTCGACACCTGGCAAATAAGTCGACGCATCCAAGATCCGTAAATCCGGATCTTTCATGTGCTCGGCAAGCCAATCAGTTGAAACTAGTATTTTGGGATCATCAGCCATCAGATTCTCTTCCCTGCGTGAATGCGTCACTGCCTAACGCGATGGGAAGTATGTGGCAAGTCTGTGTGTCCAGGTTGGACTACGATGCGGCGCCCAACCTGTCCGTAAGCGTAAAGCCTATTTACCGATCATGTTGCGAAAAACGCCGACGAGGGCAAACACTGCGCTACCAGCAGCACCGCCGCCAACAACCTGACAAATGATCGCGCCGAAGTCCAAACCAGCGGCCCTTGCCAAATCAATAGCACCAATTGCGCTAAGGATCGTGCCACCTAGGCCCCCACCAACAACGCCAGCAATAGAGTTGATCAATGTGCCTTGGTTTAAGCTTCCGAGCACTTTACCCGCAGCGTTACCACCAGCAGCACCAGACAAAAGTCCAATAATAAATTCC
>JABGTH010000343.1 GCA_018647275.1 Paracoccaceae bacterium | reverse complement strand
TGATTGCTTGATATAGCTAACTGGAGGTGGGGACGGATCGCGCGAAGTAATCACAACCATTTCTGTTGCGCCAATCACACCTGCATCAAGCTGTGTCTTCAGGTGCGAGAAATTTGGGTCGAAACGACGATTGAATGCTGTGAAAAAACCAACGCCCGCACCCTCAACCGCAGTTTTACATTCAGCTGCCCGTTCAGAAGACAGATCAATCGGTTTTTCACAAAAGATCGCTTTGCCCGCTTTGGCCAATGCATGGATTTGGTCGTAATGCAGAGTTGTCGGCGTTGCTACGATCACCGCATCAATATCAGACGCGGCAATAATGTCTTCAGCGCTACGCACTTCTGCACCATACTGTACTGCCAATTCTTCGGCTGCCGCAGGTACAAAATCCGCAACGGCTAATAGGTTCGCCGATGCAATGCGCGCCAAGCTGCGTGCATGAACCTGCCCGATGCGGCCACAGCCCAAAAGACCAATTGAGATCATAGTATTTCCTTTAGTTTTTAGCGGCAGCTATGCCACGCAATGCGAATTGCGCAGCAGCCTGAAGGTCTGGTTCGACCTGTTTGAGAATTTGAATGCGGTCAAACACTTCGCCATCATCAGCCAATATCTGACGGATAGATTTACCAAAACCCAAGCGAAGCTCGGTACCAATGTTGAATTTGCAAACTTTGGATGTTCGCGCCAAACGCTGGCGTTGTTCAAGCGGTACGCCTGAACCACCGTGTATGACCAATGGTACTTCTGTAAGCGCTTCAATGGCTCGAATGCGCACCTCATCCAGACCACCCTCGTGGTTCTGTTGTAGGTGAACATTGCCGACTGAAATAGCCATCGCGTCAACACCACTGTTACGGGCAAAAATCGCAGCTTCTTCAGGGTCGGTCCCAAGCGAATTTTCGCCTTCACTATAGCCGACGAACCCGATCTCACCTTCACATGAAATCCCAGCGGCATGAGCGATTTCCGCAATGCGTGCAGTTTCATCAATGTTTTGGGCAAGCGGCTTGCGCGATCCATCATACATCAACGAGGTAAAACCACTATCGAGCGCCTCTTGGCATTCCTCAAACGTATAGCCGTGATCTAGATGCGCTACGACAGGTACGGATACAGTTTCGGCCAATGTGCGGAACATTTTACCAAGGATCGGCAAAGGCGTGTTTGCACGACAAGATGGACCCGCCTGCAATATAACAGGTAACCCCTCGGCTTCGGCTGCATTCACGTAGGCGCGCATGTCTTCCCAACCCAATGTGACCAAACCAGCCACAGCATACCCACCTGTTAGAGCAGGCTGCAAAACGTCTTTTAGTGTCGCAAGTGTCATTTGAATTTAGCAACCATGTCAAGGATCCCAGGGATCGTATGTAATTGTTCTTTATGCGTTTCTTGGAAATTCTGAACCAATGATCGCTGTGTTAATCCACCAAGAATGGTAAAGTAATACATCTCATATCCCGGCAAAACACAGCACGGGTGATACCCTTTATCAATACAGACCGTAGACCCATTCATGATATGGTATGCATCGCCTGGTTCATTATCCTCGCGCTGCAACATTTGCAGACCAGAGCCATAATCCGGTCGAAAGCGGAAATTGTAGGTTTCATCGTGGCGCGTCTCTGTCGGTAGCTGATTGGTATCATGCTTGTGGCTTGGGAAACCGGACCAGCCCCCGGCCCCGACTGTGAACAATTCAGACACCAAAAGGCGACCAACGCGGTCATGTTGTTTTTGGCCAAGAATGTGTTTGATCTTGCGATGGGTTTTAGTGTCGTCCGATCCGTATTGGACAAGATCGATTTCATCATGACGCACAGCGAATGGTTCAAGAACCTCGCTAAATTTTGCGCCCGCGATAAACACTTCTGCTTCATCAGACAGACAGGTAAAGCGCGCCTCCATCCCTGTCGGGACATAGACACCTTCAGGTTCCCCGTCCCAAACATCAACACCGCGACCACCCAGCTGTTTTGCTTCAAAGCCACCGGTGGTTACGTCGATCAAGCCAGTCGCTGGTGCAATGCAGGTTTCAAAGCCCGGCACGGAATAACCGTAACTTTCGCCCTTTTTGAGCTTTACAATGTTGAAGAAATTCAACGGAACAAGTGGATCATCAACGTCAACAATTGGTTTGTTTTGGTTATCAAATGGGGCGATATGCATCGGGAATCCTTTTCAGATCAAACGGGAGTGCTGGCCCCTGGGTGAATGGCCAAGAAGGCCTCGAGAGATGTGTTATTTGGCATCGCAGGTGCACAGCCCGGTTTGGCCACAACAATGGCAGCACATGCAGAACCACGTGAAACGGCTTCTTCCATTTCATATCCTTCGGCAAGACTGGCGATAAAGCCAGCCATAAAGCTGTCACCGGCCCCCGTGGGTTTCAGTGCGTCAACTTTAAAAATTCCGCTTTTTGTTTTAGACCCATTGGCGAAGGTAATCGCACCAAGGTGGCCCATTTTATAAACCACTATGCTGGCGGCTAAATTGGCAAGACTTTCGGCTTTGGCCAATCCTTTTTCAATACCACCAGCCATAAATCCAAACTCTTCATCGTTCGCAACAATGATGTCAGACATATCGCCCGCTTTAGACAAAACCTCTTCTGCCATTTGCTGCGACGGCCAACTGTATGGACGGTAATCCACATCAAAAATCACAGGTATGCCTGCCGCTTTGGCCAATTCAAACGCGCGAAATGCGGCTGAGCGTGATGGTTCAGCGGCAAAGACAGTGCCTGCAGTGATCAACGCGCCAAATTGGCTGTAATCAACTGCCTCAACATCTTCGATGCTCATCTGAAAATCAGCTGCTCCATTGCGATAAATAACCGAATTGTGGTTTTCGACCCGAGTTTCATACAAGGCTAATGAATTTCGGAACTCTCCTGCGATCGGCTTTACATGCGTCGTATCAACTCCGTAATGGCCCAATTGGTTCACACAATAACGCCCCACTGCGTCGTCAGACACACGCGTAACCAATGAAGCCTTCATCCCGAACTTGACCAATCCAGCCGCGATATTGGCAGATGACCCACCCATCGCAACCATCATCGTAGTGGCGTCTTCAACCGCACTGCCCGCAGGTTCAGGACACATGTCCATTCCAACGCGACCAATCACAAGAAAGTTCTTTTGTTTGATGCCTTCTAAAACCTGCATCAAACACCCTTTCTTTGCTTGGAGCGGCTTGCTTCAATCTCAAGATGCTTTTCGCGAACCTTTGGGTTGTCGGTCACATGTGGGGTGCCAACTTCCCACCATGTGTGACCCTCAGTTGTCCAACCCTCATAAGCGTCAACATTCATAACGATCACGCTTGTCTTATCCGCAGCTTTTGCAGCCTTAAACGCTTCGGACAATTGGTCGGGCGTGTCCACATATGCGGAATGCGCCCCCATTGATGCAGCATGAGCGACAAAATCTACAGAAAACGCTTCTGGGATCGTTGGCGCATCGGCAAGAAGATTGTTGAAGCTTTCATTGCCAGTGTTGTTTTGCAACTTATTGATGACCGCAAAGCCACCATTATCCAGTACGAGAACAATCATCTTCTTCTGCGTCAGGACAGAAGAATAGATGTCTGAGTTCATCAGCATGTATGAACCGTCGCCTGTGAATACAATTGTGTCTGCATCTGGTTCTGATTCAGATTGGGCAATACGTGCACCCCACCCGCCTGCCAATTCATACCCCATACAGGAAAACCCGAACTCAACATCCACAGTGCCAATATCCAGCGTACGCCAATTCGCTGTCACCTCAGCAGGCAATCCGCCAGCTGCAGCGACAACGCGGTCGCGTTTATCAGCCAATGCATTCACAATACCAATTGCTTTTGCGTACGAATTTGGCCCGTTGTCGACACTCACGTTGCCAGCAACATAGGCATCCCATTCTTTGCGAACGCCCACGGCATAATCTGTCCAACTAGATGGCGCTTTATATCCACCCATCGCCTCGGCCAATTGCTGCAGTCCTAATTTTGCATCGCCAACAATCGGTAACGATTGGTGTTTGCCCGCATCGTGGCGCGCCGCATTCAACGAGATCAGTTTTGCATCCTGCGCAAAAGCAGTCCAAGAACCGGTGGTGAAGTCTTGCAACCTTGAACCAACTGACAAAATTACATCCGCGCGTTCCGCAACAGAGTTGGCGCTATCAGATCCTGTAACCCCTACAGGGCCGATGTTAAGCGCGTGCTCGTTCACGAGGTTTGCACGACCGGCAATGGTTTCAATCACAGGAATTTGGTGGGCTTCAGCAAACTGGGTCAATTCCGCAACCGCGCCAGAATATTGCACACCACCACCAGCAATAATAGCGGGGCGTTCAGCCGATTTGAGCAACGCAACAGCATCCGCCAACTCATCAGCGTCAGGCGCTTGGCGGCGAATTCGGTGGGTCTTTTCTTCAAAAAAAGAAACAGGATAGTCATATGCCCAGCCTTGAACATCTTGGGGCAAACCCAAGAATGCAGGCCCACAATCGGCGGGATCAAGCATTGTCGCCAATGCAGCTGGCAAAGTTTGGATAACCTGTGCCGGATGGGTGATGCGATCCCAGTAGCGTGATACGGCTTGAAACGAATCATTAACCCCCATTGCGGGGTTATTGTAATGCTCAAGCTGCTGAAGAACTGGATCGGGCAAACGGGTCAAAAACGTGTCGCCACACAACATCAGCACGGGCAAACGGTTCGCGTGCGCAAGCGCCGCAGCCGTCAACAGATTCGCAGTGCCCGGTCCTGCAGAGGCCGTGCAGAACATAAACCGACGACGCAGATGGTATTTCGCATAAGCAGCTGCAGCAAATCCCATGCCTTGTTCGTTTTGACCACGATATAACGGCAGCGTTTCCTTATGATCAAACAACGCCTCTCCAAGACAGGTGACGTTGCCATGTCCAAAGATACCAAAGCCACCACCGCAAAGGCGTTGACGCGCTCCATCAATTTCAATGAACTGCGCATTCAAATACCGGATTATTGCTTGTGCTGTCGTCAGACGAACGGTGTTCTCACCCATCAGGTCGGTCCCTCTCTGAATAGTTCAATTTATTGACCCAAATGCTGGATCGCGCTTGACGCACTTATTGATTTAAAGATACCCAGATTGCAACCGGTTGCAATCGGTTTTTAGGGAGGCAGAATGCAAGAAATAGGAATTGGCATAATTGGCGGCGGTTACATGGGCAAAGCCCACGCTGTGGCCTATGCTGCTGTCGGTGCTGTATTTAATACGCGTCTGCGGCCACGCCTTGAAATGGTTGCGGCGTCTTCATTGGCCTCTGCAGAAAAATATCGCAATTCCTTCGGATTCGCCCGCGCCGCCCACGATTGGGAAGAATTGGTACGCGACCCGAAGGTCGAAGCCATCGTCATCGCATCACCTCAATCGACTCACCGCGCCGCTGCAGAGCTTGCTTTCTCGCTTGGGAAACCTGTGTTTTGCGAGAAACCTTTAGGTGCCTCGGTAGATGAGGCGCAGGCTATGGTTGAGGCAGCCCAAAATAGCGGCCTCGTGAATATGATTGGCTTCAACTATATTCGAACACCTGCCTCGCAATACGCGCGGCAATTGATTGCCGATGGTGCACTTGGACAAATCACATGGTTTCGCGGCGAACATACCGAGGATTTCCTGGCCGA
>JABGTH010000266.1 GCA_018647275.1 Paracoccaceae bacterium | reverse complement strand
GGGGGGGGTCGCGCGGCGCACGCGCGAGGCTGTTGCCTTGTGTGAAGGCGCAGGCTTTGATGTGGTGTTGATTGAAACTGTGGGCGTTGGGCAATCAGAAACGGTTGTGGCCCAGATGTCTGATCTGGTCATGTTGTTATTGGCACCTGCGGGTGGGGATGAGTTGCAAGGCGTAAAACGCGGTATCATGGAGATGGCCGATATCATCTTGGTCAACAAAGCGGACGGCGATCTGAAACCAGTCGCGATGCGCACGCGCGCGGATTATTCCGGTGCGCTCCGTTTGATGCGCAAACGTCCGCAAGATCCTGAGGGCTTTCCTAAAGCACTGACGGTTTCGGCCTTGGAAGAAGACGGGTTCGAAGACGCATGGACTGCGATGCTTGAGTTGGACGGATGGCGCCGTGCCAATGGGTTCTTTGATGGAACCCGATCAACCCAGGCGCGTTACTGGTTTGAGGAAGACGTGCGTAAGTTGTTGTTGGCGCAATTGGATCGTCGTGATGTGGCCCATGAGATGAAGCGTCTTGGTGGGGAGGTTGCGCGAGGCAAGACCCCCCCCGCGGTTGCCGCGGCGCAAATGGTGTCTGTGTTGCGCGAATCGTAAAACGTAAAAAGGAGACCAGCTCCCGTTCTGCGCACTCCCTCGGAGTTTATTTGGTAAGATGAATGTTGGTAAGCCGTTTGTGTGCGTACAAGGTCTTGTGGTAAGTTGTGGTGAATGATGGTCGGAAACGTCGTTCGTTGCAGATTGATGTTGTCATCGTAGGGTTTTCTGCAAAAGGAATGAGAGATACTGGCTATTTGGGTTGACCAGCCCTGCGATTCCTCCTATTGCCAGCGAACGAATTTATGGGTGCGACCTAAGTCTGCATCCGGCGTTGTGTTAGAGGACCGCCTCGATCACGACCTGAGCAAAAGGATGATCCCATGTCGCGTCGTTGCGAATTGACCGGTAAAGGCCCCATGTCTGGCAACAATGTCAGCCATGCGAACAACAAAACTAAGCGTCGGTTCTTGCCGAACTTGAACGATGTGACTTTGCAGTCCGAAGTTCTTGGTCGTGGCATCAAGTTCCGCATCTCTGCGGCTGCTTTGCGCACCGTTGACCACCGCGGTGGTTTGGACGCATTCATGGCGAAAGCAAAGGACACTGAGTTGTCTGACAGCGCTTTGAAAGTAAAAAAAGAAATCTCGAAAGCCCAAGCAGCAGCTGCTTAACTTTTTGAAGATTGATCGATTTGACCCCGTCTGCTTTGCAGGCGGGGTTGTTTCGTTTTGACGCAGTTGTTTTGATTTTAATTAAGCTGTAGATCCCATGCCTGTGAATATCCGCGCACATTTCATTGCGATATGCCTTGCAGTTGTTTTGGTCCTTACTGGGCAAAGCATGGCGGGAGCTCGTGGTGCTGCGGGTGCGACGGGCAAAATGGTTCTATGTGTTGGGACCCAGTCAGTTGTGGTTTACATGGATGAGCAGAGGCAGCCTACGCAGGCGCCGCACTTCTGTCCTGATTGCACGCTTACTTTGATAGATGCCGCACCAATGGGTACGGCGGTTTCACCTGCAGTTCTTGTGCTGTCTCCACATATTACAATGGTTTGCGTTGCTGCCCATAGCAACGTTGATGAGCATTCTTACCTGTCACGTGCGCCGCCTGCAGTCGTCTGATCCAAACCTCGAATTTTATAATCACACGACAAAAAGGGCATAAAAAATGTCATTCAAATCTACCTTCATCATCGGCTTTTCCGCGACGCTGCTTATGACCACCAGTGCTTTTGCTGAAGGCCTTATGGTCAAAGATCCTTATGCACGTGCAGCGCGCCCGAATGCACCAACGGGTGCTGCGTTTATGACGCTGATGAACCATTCCGATCAGGACATCACGCTGATGGGTGTCAGTTCAGACGTTGCCAAACGTGTTGAGCTACACACGCACATCGACAACGGTGAAGGCATTATGCAAATGACCGAAATCGAAGGTGGTATCACCATTCCTGCGGGCGAAATGCACATGATGAAGCGCGGTGGTGACCACATTATGATGATGGGATTGACTAAATTTTTGGTGGATGGGGAGACGATTTTTGTCACGTTTGAGTTTGAAACCGGCGCAGAAATGGTTGTCGAAATTCCTGTCGACAATGCGCGAAAACCCAAAGGCCACGATGACCACAAGTCACACTAAACAAACACTATTTAGTCGGGCGTGCTTTTGCGCTCGACTAATTTTCTAAAGCCTCGGCAACCCATGCGGGGACGGTTTCACCGGCTTTGCCGAAACGGGTTTCTGCAAATTGGGACACGACGGCTGAGGGTTCCAAATTCAGTTCAATAGTATGGGCCCCGTAGTGGGCTGCCATTTGCACGAATCCGGCTGCGGGATAGACGTTTCCTGATGTGCCAATGGCGACAAATAGGTCCGCTTGGGCCAATGCGCGTTCGATCCGGTCCATCTGATATGGCATTTCTCCGAACCACACGATGTCGGGGCGCGCCATTGGGGCCGCGCAGTTGGGGCAGGCATCGCCAACAGCCATTTTCATAGGCGCAGTCCAGCGGTGTTCACAACTTGCACAGAGCGCAGAATTTAGCGCACCGTGCATGTGAAGTACGTGATTGCTGCCGCCGCGTTCGTGCAAATCATCAACGTTTTGGGTAACTAAGAGCAGATCGCCCTTATGCTCTGCTTCAAGGCGCGCGAGCGCTTCATGTGCGGGGTTTGGAGCGGATCTTGCGGCTTGGGCGCGGCGTTCGTTGTAAAAATAGACGACCAGTTTGGGATCGCGTTTAAACCCTTCGGGGGTGGCAACATCTTCGATCCGGTGGTCGGCCCACAGACCGCCTTCATCACGAAATGTGCTGATACCGCTTTCGGCTGAAATGCCTGCGCCGGTGAGGATCACGATGTTGGTCATTTGAGCTGCCCTTTGGTTTCTGGATCTTTGTTCCAGATGCGTTGGACGGTGACAAGTGGTGGGTGTTTAACGCAGCGTTCGATGCTGTTTTCATAGCTAACTGAGCAGTTAAAAAGACAATCTGTACATTTAGTACAGCAGCAAAGGCGCTATTTAAGGCGGTTTTGAACAAACTGCACAGTTTGGGCGTTGATCTGTACAGTTTTACGCGCACATGCCCACTCATCTTTCGTTAAGAAATGGCACGCGTTAACGTTTGAAAATAGACAGTAACTATCTGGTAAGGTTTGCACCTATTATGCAGCTGACCCATCAATTCTTTGACGGCGATACAAACGGGTCATAGGTTGGCCAAACTGAATTAAGGGGCGGCGTTGGATGCAATATCACTTGGACGGATTTCAAACGGGCGACCCATCAGTTTCAAAAGCAACTTCGAATACAGGTTCTGATCAGGTCGATGTTTTGATTGTTGGCTGTGGTCCTGCGGGTTTGACATTGGCGGCGCAACTGGCGGAATTTTCTGAAATCACAACGCGCATCACGGAACGCAAATCTGGTCCGCTTGAGGTAGGGCAGGCTGACGGAATCGCATGTCGTTCGATTGAGATGTTTGAGGCCTTTGGCTTTGCCGAAAAGGTGTTAAAAGAATCCTATTGGGTAAACGAAGTTGGTTTTTGGCGTCCCAAGCCTGATGGCTCGGGATTGCATCGCGCAGACCGTATTCAAGATGTCGAGGATGATCTGTCCGAGATGCCCCATGTGATTTTAAGCCAGGCGCGTGTTCATGACTTTTATCTAGAACACATGCGCAATGCCCCCACGCGTTTGGTACCAGATTACAATCGCGAACTGATATCTGTCACGCAGACTGATGATCCCGACTATTCTGTGACTGCGGTTTACAATTGCCTTGAGGCTGAGGGTAAGACGGAAACCATCCGTGCCCGCTATATCGTGGGATGTGATGGAGCGCGCAGTGTTGTGCGTGAGTCGCTGGGCTATCCGCTGAAGGGTGATGCAGCGCGTCAGCTTTGGGGCGTGATGGATGTTTTGGCGGTTACTGATTTTCCTGACATCCGTCTGAAGGCAGCCATTCAATCCGAGAGCCACGGCAGCATCCTGATCATCCCGCGTGAGGGTGGCTATATGGTGCGCATGTATATCGAGCTGGATGCATTGCATGGGGATGAACGTGCCGCAGACCGCAATGTGACATCGGATATGTTGATCGCAAAGGCGCGTGATATTTTGGCCCCCTATACATTGGATGTGAAAGAGGTGGCATGGTGGTCCGCCTATGAGATCGGGCAACGTGTGTGTGACGCCTTTGATGATGTACCTGATGAACAGCGCAGCGTGCGTGATCCCCAAGTGTTTATCGCCGGTGATGCCTGTCACACCCACAGCCCAAAAGCGGGTCAGGGCATGAATGTATCTATGGCGGATACATTTAATTTGGGTTGGAAGCTAGCGGCGGTTTTGCGGGGCCAAGCCAAACCATCGTTGTTGCACAGTTATTCAGAGGAACGGTGTGCCAAGGCGAAAGAGTTGATCGAATTTGATCGTGATATGGCCCGTTTGTTCAGCGCGAAAACCAAGAACGCAGAAGAGGCTGCGCAGTTCCAAAGCTATTTCAAAAAGCACGGTCGTTATACGGCAGGTGTTGAGACGCGTTATGACAGCTCTGCCATTACGGGCGATGATCAACATCAATCCTTGGCCACTGGATTGAAGGTTGGAATGCGGTTCCATTCGGCCCCTGTGGTCCGTTTGGGCGATGGTAAGCCGATGCAGTTGGGTCATGTGCTGAAGGCTGATGGGCGATGGCGGTTGATGGCTTTTGCGGGTGCCAGTGACGTTGGGCAAAGCGGAGGCGATATTGCTGGCTTGTGTGCTTATCTGGCAGATGACGCAGCCAGCCCTGTGGTGCGTTATACGCGCGCAGGCACCAATATCGACAGCATCATTGATGTGCGGGCGGTGTTTCAAACCTCGCACCACGATATGATGCTGGACACTCTGCCTGATATGCTTTTGCCTCGTAAAGGACGGTATGGTTTGATGGATTACGAAAAGGCGTTTTGTCCTGATTTAAAAACTGGCCCTGATCTGTTTGATCTGCGCGGTATTGACGGTGCCAAGGGCGCTTTGATAATTGTGCGTCCTGATCAATTCATCGCCAAGGTTCAGCCACTGGACGACTTTGAAGGGATTGCGCAATTCTTTGATGGAGTGCTGATCTAGGGGCTAGCTCTTTAATATCCGCAATTCGCCCGCAAGCCATGGCAGTTTTTCCAGCGCCTGATCGATGATGTGATGTTGGATCAGGTTGCGCATGGTTTGGGCCACGTCGTTTGGCACTTGGCCTGCCCAATCCGCCCCAGCGTAAAGGGTGATTTCGCGTGAGAACGGTTTAAAGGGCAGGGGCTGCGCGATGACTTGATCGTGGAACCGTTCGGCCCGCATGTAGCCCAGTGGCGTTGTCACGGACCATCCAATGCCGCGCGCCACCATTGCCATCAGTGACAGGTGGCTTCCCAGTTCAAAGCGCTGGGGGAAGTTGAGGTGTTGGCGTTTGAGGTGTCCCTCGATCTGTCGGCTGATCAGTTGAGCCTGATCATAGCGCAGGAATGGCAGGTCTTTAAGCTGTGTCATGACATCGACGTCTGTTTCCAACGCCTCCTTGGGCGCGACCAAGATGAAGGGATCACGTGCAATTGGGTATTCAAGTACGCCTTCCATCATCGTTCCTGCATTGGCAGAGATCGCTATATGCAGTGCCTTTTCCTCAATCGCTTTGGAAATTTCATGGCTGGGGGCAGTGATCAGTTTGAACTTACATCCCTTTAGGCTTTTGGCCAAAATGGTTGCAAGGCGCGGAGTCAACTCGTTGTCAAAGTCATCAATCAACCCGATGCTAAGCGCCTTTAGGTGTGCAAGGTCCATGACGTTCAGTTCTGTATGGGCAAGGCGCAGTTCGGCCAGCGCGCTTTTTACATGGATTAAAAAGATCTCTCCCGCTTGGGTCAGGCGCATGGGGCGTTTGTTGTGTTGAATCAGGTTTGTGGCTAATGCCGCCTCTAACTTGCTCAGTTGTTGGCTGACGGCGGGTTGACTAAGCCCTGTAATTTTGGCTGCTTGGGCAACAGAACCACAGCTGGCAAGCGCCTCAAAAACTTCGAGGCTGCGTAGGGTCACACCTTTTGCGATCATGTGGGGCCTCTTGCAAATTTGCATTTAATGAATGTGTTAAACGTAATTTAAGCATTTGTGGTTAATCGGGCAAGGTATTTGGTAGTCAGTATTCATAAAGTGGAAATCTGTGGTGAAATTGGGTGCTTTCAATGTGATGTAAATGAGGGTTTGAAAAGGCTCTAAGGGGGCGATCCTGATCTAAAGCATGGGTTAAAACGTCATTGAGGTGATTGCACCCTTGAAAATCTGACAAAAAGGCCTCATCTAGTGGCGCGTCCGCACCTTCGCGTGACTAGTCTATTTAGGAGAGACCATGGCCAAGGAAGAATTGCTCGAATTTCCCGGCGTCGTAAAGGAACTCTTGCCAAATGCGACATTTCGGGTCGAGCTAGAAAACGGCCATGAGATCATCGCACATACGGCAGGCAAAATGCGTAAAAACCGCATTCGTGTTCTTGCAGGCGACAAAGTCCAAGTCGAAATGACACCATACGACCTATCAAAGGGTCGCATCAATTATCGCTTTAAGTAAGCGCGTGCTTGCCACCCCAAACGTGGCCAGCGGTTTTCGAACACGCGTGGGCCTTTGGGGTGGAGTGTTCTAATGGCATTTATTCTGGGTTCTGGTAGCCCCCGACGGCTAGAGCTGTTGGGGCAAATCGGTGTCTTACCAGACGCTGTGCGACCACCTAACATTGGTGAAGATCCGCTGGAGGCGGAACAACCCCGTCCATATTGCAACCGCATCACTCGTGAAAAACTGGGTGCTGTTGTAGCAGAGCATGACGATATTGTTCTGTGTGCCGACACCACAGTTGCTGTGGGTCGTCGCATCTTGGGCAAACCTGCTGACGCTGATGAGGCGGCGGCATTCATAAAACTATTGTCTGGACGACGTCACCGCGTGATTACTTCGGTTGGGGTGAAACGTGGCGATAAGATCTGGCAACGTGATGTTGTCAGCACTGTTAAGATGAAGCTGGTGTCCAAACCCGAACTCGATGCCTATCTCGCCACTGGCGATTGGAAAGGCAAGGCGGGTGGATATGGCATCCAAGGGCCAGCGGGCGCATTGATTCCGTGGATCAGCGGATCGTTCACTGGCATCGTTGGCCTACCACTTTCAGAAACAGCAGGGCTGCTTAAAGGCGCCGGCTATCCGCTTCATGCGGCCAAATAGGGGGGGCTTATGAAGGGTCGTACAATCATTCTGGACCATATCAATGAGCGTGAAGCCGCAGCATTGATGGTCGATGGCAAGTTAAGCGATATTTTGGTGGCAGGTGACGCACCAGCCCCGGGGACGATTTACCGCGCAATCGCGGATCGTCCCGTCAAAGGGCAGGGCGGCATGTTCTTGAAGACCCCTGATGGCTCTGCATTCTTGCGTCAGGTTAAAGGGCTTTCCCCAGGTCAGCCGCTGTTGGTTCAAGTGACGGGCTACGCCGAAGAGGGTAAAGCCATTCCAGTGACCCAAAAGGTTCTGTTCAAAAGCCGTTATGCGATTGTGACCCCTGACGCACCGGGCCTCAATATTTCCCGCAGCATCCGCGATGATGACATGCGCGACGAATTGATGGTCATTGCCAAAGAGGTGATGGATGGGCGCGAGATGGGTCTGATCATCCGCTCATGTTGTACAGAGGCATCCCCAGAAGATATCGCAGACGATGTTGAAGAAATGGCGCAGCTAGCCGACAACGTGATCAATGACGACAGCGATGAGATGGCGATGTTGGTTGCAGGCGATGGCCCACACGTATTGGCGTGGCGCGACTGGACGGAAGCAGCCGAAGTTGTTACCCAAGCCGGTGGTTTTGAAGATCACGGTGTTTTGGAAGCACTGGAAGCCGCAGAAAGTGCCTTTGAAAGCTTTGGCGCATCTGGCGGCATGTATATCGAACCCACACGCGCCTTGATCGCTGTGGACGTGAATACGGGCAACGACGCCTCATTGGCTGCTGGTATCAAGGCCAACATGCTGTGTGCACGTCGTTTACCTCAAGCGTTGCGTGTACGTGGCCTTGCAGGTCAAATCACCTTAGACCTTGCCCCGATGCCTAAAAAAGACCGCCGCGCCTTTGAGGTGGCCCTACGCGCTGCCTTCCGCACCGATGAGATCGAAACGTCATTGGTTGGTTGGACCCCGCTGGGTCATTATGAACTTCAGCGCAAGCGCGTGAGGTTGCCGCTGTCTGAGGTGCTCGGATGAAGTGCCCCACCTGCGAACGTCCTACAGAGACCGAATTTCGCCCTTTCTGCTCCAAACGCTGCGCAGATGTTGATCTGGCGCGCTGGGTGAACGGATCTTATGCCATTCCATCGCATGATCCTGACGATATTGAGGCCGCATTTGAGGTCATTGAAAAAGAAAATGCGAAACCTCATTGAATTGAGTGAAATCGCTATGGACACGCGCCACACAAGGTCTTAGACACGCCTCACCCAAGCCGTTTACGGCGAGTAGTGCCCGAGTAGCTCAGGGGTAGAGCAGTGGATTGAAAATCCTCGTGTCGGTGGTTCGATTCCGCCCTCGGGCACCATTTAAGTCAACAATAACAATGACTTAACATAGTGTTAAATTCCAAAAAATCGCTAAAATCAAAAACACACCTTAAACACACTTTTTGTCGTGTTGCTGACTATTTTTAGGGCTGAATCACGGTGTTGAACACAGTGTAGGCTAGTGCTGTGTTGCTAACACTGTGTTGGCGGAGTTTTGTGTGGACATTGTTGGGAAAACAACGAACGTGATTGCTGGTTTTCCGCCCAGAGCGAACATTCACGTTAGGCACAGCGAATGGCGGCTTCGAGCCCACTTTACCGATGCCGCGACAAAAACGAATGTCCGCAACGTCGGCAAGACCTAAACTTCACCACCGGAGTGTTCGGTGATAACGATTACCCCATGAGCACTGAAAACGCACCGGCACTTTATTCAACAGTATCTCACCTCTTCATCGCGGATTGGCTTAGCGCGTTGCGTCCACTTTGCACTGAGACTGAATTCTATTCGTTTTTAAAGCGCGCCGACTTGGTGGCAGACCAGATGACATCGCAAGGGCGGGTGACATTGGATCAAATCGTGTCTCTGTATCAACTTGCAGCGATTGAGACCGGCGACGAAATGATGGGGCTTTGGTCGCGCCCAATCCGTCCACGTGCCTTGCAGCATCTTCTCACGTCGGTCCGCGAAGCGACGTCTTTGGCGTCGGCACTTTTTCGGTTTTCGACGTTCTGGAACCTGCTGCTTGATGACTATCAGTTCGCATTGATTGAGGCGACAGACGTATTAACGCTTCGGCTAGAACCCCAAGGTGATCAGACGGCCCAACGGTTTGGGCATATGCTAATCCTAAAACTGGCCCATGGTTTGCTGTCCTGGCTTGCGCGATACGAGGTGCCTGTCGCAGGGGTTTGCTTTGCCTTTGAGCGGCCTGCGTTTGACGAGGACTATGCGGTGGTCTTTCCTGCGGCAGTTCAATTCGAGCAGGTGGCTACCTCGATTTCCTTTCCGTTGGATGTCTTGGGGACGGTTCAGGCGCGGAGTTCGTCAGATCTAGATCGTTTCTTGGCAAATGCTCCGCGCGATTGGATTTTCACTCAATCCCAGCAGCACACACAGGCATTACGCGTTCGCACATATCTGAGCCAGACAGAGTGGGGCAGCGCGAACCTGACCGCGGCCGCAAGTGCCATGCACATGACACCCCGCACGTTGATCCGCAGGTTAGAGGCTGACGGCACCACCTTTCAAACGATCAAAGACGCATTGCGCCGCGATATTGCGATCCGCCATCTGCAAGCGGGGCTGCACTCTGTCGAGGCGATTGCGCAGGAGGTCGGGTTTTCGTCTGCCGCCAATTTCCACAAAGCATTTCAAAGATGGACAGGCAACACGCCCAGTTCCTATCGAAGCAGGCAGCCGGTCATTGTCTGATTTTGTCACTTTTCGACAATATCCTGTCACCTCGCGACATAGAACTACAATTGGAATGGCGCTAATATACGCGAACAATTCTACTTAACCCAATGCAAATAACCTTATTGCGTTTTACATCGGCTTGCGCACAAACGGCAAGATACGACAACGCGCACCTATCAGATGGATCACTCTCATGTCCG
>JABGTH010000339.1 GCA_018647275.1 Paracoccaceae bacterium | reverse complement strand
GCCTTCGCTTGTCCCCAACAAGCCACTGCTCGCCATCGAAACAGGTTCTGAAAAAATTGCGCACCGGCATCGCCACGTTCCAACCAGACAAAGCCAAATAAGCGGCCGCAATGAACAAAGCACCACCAGCAGCAATTTTGCGCGCCACTATTCTGGGGCCCAGATATGGCAGGAAGATCAAAAACAAACGAAGAGATGCAAACACAAAACCGCTCAGTAATCCCATGTGCAAACCTGAAATTGCCAAAAGGTGGGCCGTATTGCTGGCCCTTAAATCACTCAATGCCTCTTGGCTCATTCCACTGCGATCACCTGTTGTGACAGCGGCCGCGAAACCACCAACATCCCCTACTATGACCTCCCGTACGCGTGCAGAAATCGTCATACGGGTTTGAAATACCCATAATTTCCAATCTTCAGTCGCAGGTGCCAAACCAATCAAAGGAACCCGTGTATACCCAACGGCCCCCAATTGGACGACCCACGCATGGCGCTGGAAATCAAAACCACCAGGTTCAACTGCTCCGCTCGGAGGTGAAAGATGCCCAGTGGTCATCACGCGCATTCCCGGCAAAGGTTGGATCCCTTGCGCAGCTTTCTTATGTAGCGAAATGCGTACCTTTTGCGGTTTGCGTGAAGGCGACACGCGATCAAGGCGTACTTGCTCAAGGGTAATGCGCACCGCATCTGAGGCGCTGCGATCCATACCAATAATACGTCCCTCAATTGCACCATAATACCGCCAGCCCAAGACTGGGGCCTCTAAGGAGTGCGTGCGCCATGCCGCTATTGTAAACCCGATACCGACTAAACAAATCCCGATAACGATTGAGGATATGACTTCGCCAAATCGTTTGGTCAACAACAGGCCCGTTCCCCCAAAAACACCCGCGCCAATATACAGTGGCGTAACCGGTTCAAACCTTAGTGAGAAATAGATGCCAATTCCCGCAGCTAGGCAGACTGGTACCCAACCAAACATATGCCCACGTTGCCCAAGCATAGCTGTTACCACACGGTCGATGCCGCTCATGCTTGCCCCCGCTTTGCGCACTAGATAGATAGTGGCAAAACTCTATGACCCTCGTGGTTACTGAAAGGTAAATTCCCCATGCCCGTTGAAACATCCAAACCTGTCGTCACCCGTTTTGCCCCTTCACCAACGGGGTATTTGCACATCGGCGGGGCGCGAACGGCTCTTTTCAACTGGCTTTATGCCCGCGGGCGTGGCGGTAAGTTCCTTTTGCGGATCGAAGATACGGATCGCGCACGCTCTACACCCGAAGCGACCCAAGCAATCTTGCAAGGCATGGCATGGCTTGGCTTGGATCATGATGGCGATGTCATCAGCCAGTTTGACGGTGCAGATCGCCATGCAGCGGTTGCACATGAATTGTTAGCCGCAGGCAAAGCATACAAATGCTATTCAACCCAAGACGAAATTCAGGCTTTCCGCGATGCGGCAAAAGCTGAAAGCAAAAGCACCCTCTTTCACAGCCCATGGCGTGACGTAGCAGCAAAAGATCAACCAGATGCACCCTTTGTCTTACGCATCAAAGCGCCCCAAGACGGCACCACAATCATCAAGGATGAAGTCCAAGGCGACGTAACCATCCGCAACGATCAGTTGGATGACATGGTGTTGCTGCGCTCAGACGGCACGCCCGTGTATATGTTGGCTGTGGTTGTCGACGATCACGACATGGGCGTAACCCACGTTATTCGCGGTGATGACCACCTTAACAATGCGGCGCGCCAAATGACTATATACAACGCGATGGGTTGGGACGTTCCTGTTTGGGCACACATTCCGCTTATTTTTGGCGGCGACGGCAAAAAACTATCAAAACGCCACGGCGCGACTGGTGCCGAAGAATATCAAGTGATGGGCTATCCTGCTGCGGGCATGCGGAACTACCTGACACGTTTGGGTTGGAGCCACGGGGATGACGAGTTCTTTACTGATGCTCAGGCCAAGGAGTGGTTTGACCTTAAGGGAATCGGCAAGAGCCCTGCCCGTTTCGATTTCAAAAAGCTTGAAAGCCTTTGTGGTCAGCATATCGCACAAACAGATGACGCCGCGTTGGTAAAAGAAATTACCGCCTTTTTGAACGCATCTGACCGACCCGTTTTGTCGGACGCTCAGTCGTATGGACTGCTAAATGGCATGTATTGCCTTAAGGAACGCGCAAAAACCTTTCCTGATTTGCTCGAAAAGGCGATTTTTGTCCTATCAAAGCGCCCAATCGTTCCAGACGAAAAAGCTGCAAAAAATCTCGACTCAGTATCCCATGGTATACTGAGTGAATTGACGCCGCTTTTAAGTACTGTTAGTTGGGACCGAGATAGCCTTGAGGCTGCCCTAAACGCCTTTTGCGAGGCTAAGGGCACTAAGTTTGGTAAGCTGGCTGGGCCTTTACGGGCAGCCCTTGCAGGACGTGCGGTAACGCCCTCGGTTTTTGACATGATGTTAGTCTTGGGACAGGAAGAATCCTTGGCCCGCTTGACGCAAGCCGCTGTTAATACAGCGGCTACATAAACGATTTTTTCAAGGTTAACCGCTTTGTAAGGGTCATAAGGATAACGATACGCATGACGGGCACCCACCAAAAACGGGCGAACCTGACAAATCGACGGGAGATACCTGTCGTAGACATAATTAAGGGGATCACATGGCTGATACAAAAAAATCCGCAACGCTGAGCATTGATGGTAAGGAGTACGACCTACCGATCTACTCACCGACAGCTGGTCCAGATGTACTAGATATCCGCAAGCTTTACGCTCAAGCTGGCGTTTTTACTTATGATCCGGGTTTCACCTCAACTGCGTCTTGCGACAGTACGATTACGTTTATTGATGGTGACCAGGGTGAGCTTTTACACCGTGGCTATCCAATTGATCAGTTGGCTGGTAAATCGCATTACCTCGAAGTTTGCTATTTGCTGTTGTACGGCAACTTGCCGTCCCCGACAGAATTGGAAGATTTCGAAACACGCGTAACAAACCATACAATGCTACACGAGCAAATGATGTATTTGTTTCGTGGCTTCCGCCGCGATGCCCACCCAATGGCCATCATGACCGGCGTGGTTGGTGCGATGTCTGCATTCTACCACGACTCCACTGACATCACTGATCCATGGCAGCGCGAAGTCGCGTCTGTTCGTATGATCGCCAAAATGCCAACTATTGCTGCGATGGCATACAAATACACGATTGGTCAGCCATTCGTATATCCGCGCAACGATTTGGATTACGCCTCTAACTTCTTGCGCATGTGCTTTGCAGTGCCTGCTGAAGATTACGAAGTTAACCCAATCTTGGCCCGCGCAATGGACCGCATCTTTACGCTTCACGCAGACCACGAACAAAACGCGTCTACATCTACAGTACGTTTGGCGTCTTCTTCAGGTGCAAACCCGTTTGCATGTATCGCTGCTGGTATCGCATGTCTTTGGGGCCCTGCCCACGGCGGCGCTAACCAAGCATGCCTCGAAATGTTGAACGAAATCGGTACACCAGACCGTATTCCTGAATTCATCGCCCGTGCAAAAGACAAGAACGATCCATTCCGTCTGATGGGCTTTGGTCACCGCGTTTACAAAAACCATGACCCACGCGCGACTGTGATGAAAGAATCCGCTGACGAGGTTCTGGAACTGCTCGGCGTCGAAAACAACCCGATCCTTCAGGTTGCCAAAGAATTGGAAAAAGCAGCACTTGCCGATCCATACTTTGCTGAAAAGAAATTGTTCCCGAACGTCGATTTCTATTCCGGCATCATCCTAGAAGCGATGGGTTTCCCAACGTCTATGTTCACTCCGATCTTTGCCCTGTCTCGTACAGTAGGTTGGATTTCACAGTGGAAAGAGATGATTGCAGACCCACAAAACAAAATTGGTCGCCCGCGTCAGCTTTATCTTGGCGAAACCGTTCGAGATTATGTCGACATCGAAAATCGATAGAGCACCAATCCTATCTAAAGAGTTATTTTATGGCTTCATCCGCTAGGATGAAGCCTTTTTTCATTGTAAATACAAAGACTAAAGAGACGGCCTTCCTCCTAACTGCCTGAGTTGACCCAAACAGCGGTGCCGCTATTTGTGGCATGCGCGCGACCGTTACGTTTATGAGGAGGGATAAGACTATGATTGAATTAGCTATACTATCCTTGCTTGGTCTTGGATTCCTCGCTGGACCATTCCCTCTCGAAATGTTGATGGGCAACATCGGTTTGGCCGAAGAAGACGAAAACGAAGACGCTGACATCCAAACAATTACGGATGACATGCAGCAAACGGGCAGCGCTAGCGCAAACGATATTGAAACACACAGCGGTCACGACCGGATATTTGGCCGCTCAGGCGAAGACCTGATCACAAGCGGCGCAGGGAACGACGCTGTTTTTGCAGGTGATGACGCTGATATTGTGTTTGGCCAAGAAGGTAATGATTTTTTGCGCGGCGGCGCGGGTGAAGATCTGCTTGTTGCTGGTACGGGTTCTGACACACTGTACGGCGATGCAGGCGACGACATCTTGTTTGGCGCAGACATTCTGAATGAAATGGAAGTGGCGGAATCTACCCGATCTGTGGAGCTTCTTTCGTTCCTATTGACCTCAGCCTACGAGGTTGGAGAAGCGGATACGCTGCATGGCGGTGTACGCTCTGCCACGATCTTCGCTGGGTCGAATGATGTTGTTCACACGGGCCTTGGCAATGATGTGGTAACGACCGGTTATTGGATGGAAGACGGCGAAACCGCTCACGTCACTGATTTTGACCGAAACGAAGATGTTTTGGTCTACCTATACAATGGCGAAAACGAGGTGCCCAAAGTCGAATTCATCAACGGTCCAAATGACGATGCACAGTTGATGATCGATGGCTCTGCTGTTCTGACCGTCGAGGTGTTGATCATACCCAACTCACGCCTGACCACGTGTTCTTAACACCACGTGAAGTGATGGCCGATCCCCCCAACTCAATGATCAAAACAGGCACAGATG
>JABGTH010000338.1 GCA_018647275.1 Paracoccaceae bacterium | reverse complement strand
CGATAACCACAGCGTTTTTTCCGGCCATGTTTCCAATCTGATCACGTAGAAGCATCAGGCAACCAAGCGGCGTGCAAGAGACTAGTCCGGTCTCCCCGCTGGCCAGAAGGCCCGCATTAACAACGCTAAGGCCATCGACGTCTTTCGACGGGTCGATGCGCGCAACAACTGCGCGCTCATCTAAATGATCAGGCACAGGGAATTGGCAAAGAATACCGTGAACACTATCGTCAGCATTTAGTTTATCAATAAGGCCAAACAAGACCTCCTCTGATACATCTCCTGGAAGTCTGTGTTCAAAGCTGTTCATTCCAACTTCAACAGTCTGTTTGTACTTTGCCGCGACATAAACCTCAGACGCAGGGTCTGCACCCACCAGAACCACAGCCAAACCCGGTGTAATCCCGTGATCAGTTTTCAAGCGGGTTACATGTTCCTCGACTTGACCACGCACATCGGCCGCAAAGGCCTTCCCATCAATAACCGTTGCCGCCATTGCGCAATTCCTTTTGGTTTCTTTAGACTAAAAGACCCCCCACCGCCGGCAAGGGCAACCCAATTGGGCTCATTCAGAGCGACAAGCTCCTTAACCCTTATCACTCTGAATTGTGACTTAGAACAAGCCTTCAACTTCGCCTTTATCATTCAGCATGATGTTTTCTGCTGATGGTACACGTGGCAAGCCTGGCATCGTCATAATTTCACCGCAGACCGCTACAACGAAACCGGCACCTGCACTTAGGCGCACTTCACGAACTGGCACAGAGTGTCCAGTTGGAGCACCGCGCAAGGTCGGATCAGTTGAAAAGCTATATTGTGTTTTCGCCATACATACTGGCAGATGACCGTAACCTTGGTCTTCCCACTGCTTCAGCTGATCGCGGATTTTTTGATCCATCAATGCTTCGTCCGCGCGATAGATGCGCTTACAAACAGTTTGGATCTTATCTGCCAATGACATTTCGTCAGGATAGATTGGAGCAAAGTTTGCAACATCTGCATCTGCGATTTCAGCAACGCGTTTCGCCAAATCAGCAGAACCTTCAGAACCAAGTTCCCAGTGACGTGACAAGATCGCTTCTGCGCCTTGCTCAGATACAAAGTCTTTGATCGCTTGAACTTCGGCGTCAGTGTCAGTGACAAAGTGGTTGATCGCAACCACAACCGGTACACCAAATGACTTAAGGTTTTCGATGTGACGTCCAAGGTTTGGACAACCGGCCTGAACCGCAGCAACGTTTTCGGGACCAAGATCAGCCTTAGCAACGCCACCGTTCATTTTCATTGCACGAACGGTTGCGACACAAACAACAACCGATGGTGCCAAGCCCGCTTTGCGGCATTTGATATTCATGAACTTCTCAGCACCCAAGTCAGCACCAAAGCCCGCTTCGGTCACAACGTAGTCAGCCAATTTCAAAGCTGTAGTGGTTGCGATGACAGAGTTGCAGCCGTGGGCGATGTTCGCGAATGGACCGCCGTGTACGAATGCTGGGTTATTCTCGAGCGTTTGCACGATATTTGGCTGCATTGCGTCTTTCAGCAGAACAGTCATCGCACCATCAGCCTTGATGTCACGCGCAAATACTGGTGTGCGGTCACGGCGATATGCCACGATCATGTCACCCAGGCGTTTTTGCAAATCTTGTAAGTCTTTAGACAGGCATAAGATGGCCATAACTTCGGAGGCAACCGTGATGTCGAAACCGGTTTCACGTGGGAAGCCGTTGGAAACGCCACCCAAGGATGCTGTGATTTGGCGCAACGCACGATCGTTCATGTCAACAACGCGGCGCCATACAACGCGGCGTGTGTCGATCTCTAGTGAGTTGCCCCAATAGATGTGGTTGTCGATCATCGCAGACAGCAATGAGTGCGCAGATGTGATCGCGTGGAAGTCACCTGTAAAGTGAAGGTTCATTTCTTCCATTGGGATAACTTGCGCGTGGCCACCACCAGCAGCCCCACCCTTCATCCCAAAGTTTGGACCTAGCGATGCTTCGCGGATACAAACACATGCATTTTTGCCGATGCGGTTCAAACCGTCACCCAATCCAACCGTGGTAGTGGTTTTACCTTCACCAGCGGGCGTAGGGTTGATCGCAGTCACAAGGATCAACTTACCATCCTCGCGATCCTGAACCGAGTTGATAAAATCTTGGCTTACTTTAGCCTTGTCGTGGCCGTACGGCAGAAGGTCATCACTGGAAATTCCCAGCTTTGCGCCAATCTCTTGGATCGGCAACTTTGTCGCTTCACGTGCGATCTGAATGTCAGTTTTATAAGCCATGGGATTTCCTTAGGTCGGTGATACGGACGATAATGCTAAATCCCGCATACACCTCAGCTTCGCATCACGTAGGTTGCATTTCCGACATTTCCAAAGGTGGTTGCGGCGTCGAGTGCATTGCCCGTTTCTTTTTGGAAACCAAAGTGCACTAATAGCGCAGTTAAGCTAACGCTTTTCCAATCCGTGGCAGACGGGCCTTTTTAAACAAGTTGCGCATTTGCCAATTTTCTCCAGACAGTTTGCGCGCAGTTGCCAGCACTCCATCGGCGACCGAGTTAACGACTTCGGGTGACGCCTGCCAAATTTGGTACAGGTAACTATCCGGGTCGATACGTGTTAGGCCTTCTTCAGCCAAAATATTACGAGGAAAATCCTTGGCATTGACCGTCATGATCGAATCTGCTGATCCCGTAATAGCGGCTGATAGCACATGAATATCATTTGCATCAGGCAACCAAAGTCGCGCCTGAAGGCCTGGGTTCGATATAATTTCTGCCCGCGGCCACGCCGCATTCAACAGCGCAATTTCGCCGCGCGCGAAAACTTCGGCCTCAGGTCCAATTTTCAACGTCGCGCGGGCCCATTCTTCAAGGACGCGCGGCGACCATTGAGGTTCGAAAACCCCGGCGCGTGCAACCCCCAGCAACATATCACGGGTTACTGTCGGGAATAATACGCACGCGTCGAGGAAAATTCTCATAGACGGAAGAACAATGCCTTAAGGTATCCACTTTCCGACAATTGCGGAAGCAACGGGTGGTCCGCACCAGCAAAGCCAGTGTGGATCAACGATGCACGACGGCCACCGCGACCAATGCCGCCAACAGATGCCGCGCGGAACTGCGCAAGATCTGCCGCGTGCGAGCACGAGCAGAGACCCAAAATACCATCTTCGGCCGCCAATGGTGCTGCGAGGCGCGCAATACGTTCATAAGCGCGCAAACCGGCTTCTACAGCTTGACGTGATGGTGCAAAGGCTGGTGGATCACAGATAATGAGATCAAATTTGGCGCCTTCAGCGCGCAAAGATGTCAAAACATCGAATGCATCGCCTTTGCGTGTGCTGAATTTGTCGCCAAATCCCGCAGCCACCGCGCCTTGTGTTGCTAGCTCAAGTGCAGGCGCAGAACCGTCAACGGCCATTGCAGATGCCGCACCGCCAGCCAAAGCGGCCAAACCAAATCCGCCAACGTGGCTGAACACGTCCAAAACACGCGCGCCATTGGAAAGGTGTGAAACAAATTCATGGTTTGGGCGTTGATCAAAGAACAGTCCCGTCTTCTGACCACCAATAAGGTCTGCCATGTAGGTTGCGCCGTTCATCGTAACAGGGATCGGGCCTTCAGGTGCAGAACCTATGACGACACCAGATTCGTCATCCAGCCCTTCCAAAGCACGTGTACGTCCAGCAGCATTTTTCAAAATATTGCTGATACCTGTCACTTCTGCCAAGGCAGCCGCTAACATTGGCAAGTGGGTATCGGCCCAAGCCGCGTTCGGCTGGATCACGCAAGTGTCGCCAAAGCGATCAATCACAACACCAGGAAGGCCATCTGCCTCTGCGTGGATCAAGCGGTAGAATGGGGCATCAAACAATTGCTCACGCAATTTGAGCGCGCGTGCGATTTTCGCTACAAACCAAGTATGATCCAACTGTGCATCTGGGTCAGTGTCCAGAACACGTGCGATAATTTTAGAGTTCGGATTTACCGAAACCAAACCAAGTGGCTGGCGCAATTCGTCTTGCAAGACGGCTAAAGCACCAGGGGCTAATGCCTTGGTGCGACGGTCTGTAACCAACTCATTAGCGTAGACCCATGGGAAACCATGGCGAATGGCACGTGCGTTTGCTTTAGGCATAAGCCGTACTACGGGGCGGGTGATATCATCAATAAGGGGCGCTGTCATAGCGTCCCCTCTAGTCTGCTTTGGCCCTTGGGGGAAGCTTAGAAATTATTCAGTATCTGCATGAAGCCCAATTTTGGGTTAGCATAGCCTTTAGCCATCCCTAATTCTTAACGAATTACGTTAGCCAAATGTTGTGTAATGCAAACTTTCTGCGTTCGGCCCTTTGCCTCTGCACCAATTGCTCTTTGGCTTCAAAGCCCGTCCAGGTCGGCTTTGATTGTGCGCGGTTCGCCAATTATGGCGCCTGTTGAAAGGTCAAGAATCTGCATCACAAAAAATAATCGAATGAATTTCACCTGTCATAAAGCATGCCTTCTCAGTCAGTGCGTGAAAGCGTTCGACTTGAACATATGGGTTGGCGCCTTTTGTGGGTCATCGCAGCCTGTATAGCGATCCTGGG
>JABGTH010000179.1 GCA_018647275.1 Paracoccaceae bacterium | reverse complement strand
ATCCCTATTATTTCGTAAATTTAATCAGCTATAAAGCGTGGATTCAACTCGCCATCGCAACAGAGTGGTTGAGACAAATTAATTGACCAAAGACTATAAAGCCGACATTTCCCAAGTAGAACGCGCTTCGTTCCACCTTGTTGCTATTATGGGCTCTGATCGACCTTTTTTTGACCAGCTGTACTGTGGTTCGGGCATCTGAGCACGACTTCTGGTCTTGAAGGCGGGATTGCTTGGAATTTATTGTTGATGACGCCCGTTTTGGTGGACCTATCGAGCCGCTTTTGTTCAGATTTCATCATTAACGCCTCATTCAGGAACCGGCGGTGCGCGCAGCCGTTGGATCGCCGCAAGGATGTGGTTGAATAGATCGCCACTGACTGTAACGTCTGCGAGTTGGAAGGTGATTGCACGGGCGTGACGCACAACCCTTGCGCCAATTTTGATCAGCCGAGTTTGCAGGCTGGTCAGCGACCAATCGGCTATCTGCTCGGGAAGGTCTGTGCCTTGCAGGAACACACCGAGATTGTAGGCCAATGCGTGAAGCTGAAGTCGGACTTCGTTCTGCGCCATACCACCCACAAGGTTCGTCCATAACCATATTACTACAAGATCAGGGACTCCTAATACGTAAAGTGGGGTATACCCCGGGGGTGTGGTCTGGTGATTGAAAAAACAGGTGTAGGGTAGGGTTGAAACGAGTTTAAACAGATATTGATCGACTAAGGTGAAATTGGTTCAAAATTAAATGCGGTGTGGTATAAAACGTGGTATTATTTTTATAAAATATAATTTATATTATGTTTATCAGACATTTATAATATTAGTTCGACAGACTGTCTGTCCGCCATGTATACCAATTAAGTATTTAATTTAATATAATTATAATATTAAAAAAAATATCTACCCACAACGCTACCCACAATGAAACATCAGATCAAAAAAGAGTTAATCAGGGGTTACTGTGCCTAATCGCTACAGTTCACCCGCAGGACCACGGACCGGGTCCCCCTATCCTAGGGCCCCGCGTCACGGACATCGGCCCTTTAGTATTGGCCTTGTAAATTCATCTAGGGGTAGTTTTGTTTGGCAACTGCATCTCTATTCACGCCTCAATTTCAAGCGAAACCGAGCCACTGCTCTTACTGAGTGGCGTCAATTATTGAGCGCATAGATTTAGGCTATGCCAGCAATCTGATGCTAATGTTCGTTTGTATGACAGCACTGTAAAGTGTGTGGCTTTGAAACAGCAAAGGTTCCCGAATGGCCAATAGCCCATGCCCTCTGGCTCGACAAAGGTCGGCAGGTCTGACGAGACGCGTCTGTCAAAGTTACCGCGACAAGGCCGGCAGGACTACTCGAAATCCTATATGTCCCGTGGAACTGTCTGGTGTTGCTGCCGTGCGAGCTGCGATCCTATAACGGTAACAATAGGATTTATGACAAAGGTGGGACCCACCTTTAAGCAACTTGTCTTGCCTTGCAGCGGAAGCCGCGTTGGGCATTTTTGCATCCTGCTTTAACGGCCTAACTCGAAACGCATCCGCGCACCACTCCCAGACATTGCCTGACATATTGTAAAGACCAAAAGGGTTTGCCTCAAAACTCTCGGCGGGCGCGGTTCCAAAATGACCATCTTGGCCTGTGTTGTTTCGAGGGAAATCCCCTTGCCAGATGTTACACTGCGTTTCTTCTCGAAGCTTCCGAAGGTGCCAAGACCGGAAAGAATATCGCCAGTGTCTCAATTATTGATTTAAATGCCAAGCAATCAATATTATGAATGGGCATGACCTTTGATCAAATTAAGACATTTCTTTGGGTGGCGCGCCTTGGTGGCTTTCGCAAAGCAGCCGAACGCTTGCATCTTTCCCAGCCTGCAGTTTCGACGCGCATTTCCAACCTTGAGGACGAGCTGCGAGTGCCCCTCTTTGAACGCGGTCAGGGCGATGTTGTGCTTACCA
Organism: Paracoccaceae bacterium; assembly: GCA_018647275.1. Classification (GTDB taxonomy): domain Bacteria; phylum Pseudomonadota; class Alphaproteobacteria; order Rhodobacterales; family Rhodobacteraceae; genus Ascidiaceihabitans. The sequence goes on along the minus strand of JABGTH010000179.1, from coordinate 8,655 downwards.
AGCACGGTACGCTTCTTTTATCATACGCAGAACAAATGCTGTTTGTTGAAGAAGAGATAAAACAACGCGTTGCGAACCCCTCTGAAACGGAAGGGCTGTTTCGGGTTGGCGCATCTGAAACGATTGCACAGGCATGGTTGCCTGAATTCCTAAAGGCTTTCAGCAACCAATATCCTCGGGTAAACGTCGACCTTACAGTGGACATCTCTTTAAACCTGCGTTCTGCGTTGCTTGAAAGGCGTTTGGATCTGGTTTTTCTAATGGGGCCAGTGTCTGAATTCTCGGTCGAGAACGTCGAGCTTCCTTCCTTTGATTTGCATTGGTATCGTTCGACCCAAAATGAAGAAACAGACCTTAGCGCTATTCCCGTTATTTCTTATTCCAGTCAAACGCGTCCTTACCGCGAATTGATGTCGGAATTGTCACGGCGGATTGGGCCACGTTTAAGGGTTTTTGCATCGGCATCCTTATCGGCCAGCTTAAAGATGATTGCTGCGGGAATCGCTGTTGGCCCATACCCTCGCGCGCTGGCTGATGATTTTTTGCAATCAGGCCAAATCGTCGAATTTGACCCGGGGTTTCGTCCTCGGCCATTGGCATTCACGGCCTCCTATTTGTCAGAGCCTCGCAACTTTCTTGTTGAAAACAGTTCCGAAATTGCGCGTAAGGTCGCGCTAGATTGGGATGCATCGTACCCAAGGTAGATCAATAAAATCTATCATAGTTGATACAAAATGATAATTTGCATGAATTTATAAAACCGTGGATTGTAGTAGTTACCCTGCATAGGCGTTTATCATGACCTCACACACCACAGCATATTCTGATCTAAAAGCCGCATCTGCTCAGCAGGTTCGAGCAGCAATTCGAACTGGGTCATATGGCGGGCACACTTCTGGCCTTGCTGCAGGAAAGCTCCAATGCAACCTGGCAATTCTCCCTGAGCGATTTGCATTGGACTTTCTTCGGTTCTGTCAGCGCAATCCAAAACCATGCCCTGTTGTAGGGGTCAGTGACAGCGGTGATCCGTTTCTGCCCACCCTTGGATCCGACATCGACATCCGTAGCGATGTTTCAAAGTACCGCGTCTTTAAAGACGGCGCTTTGACCGATGAGGTGGATGACATCAATGCCCTCTGGGCCGACGACTTTGTCACCGTTGCACTGGGCTGTTCCTTTACATTCGAGAACGCACTAGCGCGCAACGGCATCCCTGTGCGCCACATGGAAACGGGCCGAAACGTGCCTATGTATCGATCCAACATCGATCTTATACCTGCGGGTCCTTTTGCAGGCAAAATGGTTGTGACGATGCGCCCGATCCCAGCACATCAAGTCGATCAAGCTCGCGAGATCAGCGCGCGTTATCCCCAGGCCCACGGTGCCCCCATCGGCATTGGTGATCCTGCGAACATTGGCATTGGCGATCTATCCCAACCCGATTGGGGCGACGCGGTTGAAGTCAAAGACGGCGAAGTTCCCGTCTATTGGGCCTGCGGCGTAACCCCACAAAACGTATTGTTGGACGCGAAATTACCACTCTGCATCACTCATTCCCCTGGTCACATGTTGATCGCGGACGTGGCTGAAGACGCAGAAACAACCATCCTACCACTCAAAAAATAAACCGACCAACTTGGAGAGAAGATATGAAAACAGTAACAACAGCCATTGCGGCATTTGCCCTCAGCGCCAGTGCAGCCCTTGCCGATGATCCGGTGGTTTTGAACGCCGTTGGCACATGGTCCAGCCTGACGAACTTCCAAAAGCACGAAGAACCATTTTTCAACACGCGCCTGCGTGAAGCATCCGATGGCAACATCGTTGGCAAAATCCAATCCCAATCTGGTCTTGGCCTCAAAGGTTTTGAAATCATGCGTTTGGTCAAAAACGGCGTCTTCGATTTCGCCTTTGGCCTACCGGGTTACGTCGCTGCGGAAAATGCAATTTTTGAAGGGGCTGATTTGTCGACCCTCACCCAAGACATCGACACACAGCGTAAAGTGTCCGACGCCTATTACCCAACCTTAGAAAAATCATTCGCAGACATCTACAACGCGAAACTGTTGATGCTTTACCCCTTCCCAAGCCAAACCTTGTGGTGCAACGGCGAAGTGAACGGCATCGAAGACCTTAAGGGCAAAAAGATCCGCGTCTATTCTACAACCTTGGGCGATTTCGTTGAAGGTGTTGGCGGTACATCTGTGACTGTGTCTTTCTCCGAAGTGATCCCAGCTCTTGAAAAAGGCGTTGTAGACTGCGCAATCACCGGAACAATGTCTGCCTACACCGCCAAATGGAACCAAGTTGCAACACACGCCTACACCCTGCGTGTTGGTTGGGGCCTCGCCTTTGGTGCGATGAACATGGACAAATGGAACTCCCTTTCCGAGGGTCAGCAAACATTGCTGCAATCAGAAATCGCTACTTTGACTGACGCTATGTGGGCTGAAACAGCGACCGAAGATGACGTTGCAATCTCTTGTATCACCGGCGGTGAATGCGCGATTGGCGAAGCCGGTTCCATGACTTTGGTAGAGCCATCAGAGTCCGATTTGAAAGCACGTGACACCATCGCAACAGAGGTTGTTCTGGCCCGCTGGGCAGAGCGTTGCGGCGCAGATTGTGCAGCAAACTGGAACGAAACTGTTGGTCCAATCTTGGGTCTGACAGCAGTGGCCAACTAAACCCTAAATCAATGGAGCGGCGGATGAAACGCCGCCGCTCTTCTCCCTTCCCACCTACAGGATTTTCACGATGTTAGAGCGTCTGCTAACCAAAACCCGCAGCCTTAGCTTATGGCTCACATGGCTTGGTGGATCACTGATTGTGATGTCCGCGATCCTTGTCACATTCGAAGTTTTTCTACGCAAAGTGTTTAATGTCTCCATTGGCGGTGCCGACGAAATCTCTGGCTATGCCTTTGGTGTCGCGACGGCTCTTGCCTTGTCTTACGCCTTGTTTGAGCGCGCCCACATCCGTGTGGATGCCTTGCTGGGTGCCTTTCCAAACCGCCTTCACGGTCTCATCAATCTTTTTGGGATGATTATGCTGATCAGTTTTGCCTTTGTCGTGGTCTATAACGTCTGGTCCATGGTGGGCGATACGCTGGACAACGGGTCCCGCTCGATCACCCCAATGCGCGTGCCATTGGCACTGCCCCAAATTCCTTGGCTCATCGGATGGATGTTCTTTGTGTTCTCAGGTGCCCTCCTGTGCCTTGTCGCAATCAAACGCATGATGGCTGGCGATGCCGACGGCACCCAAGATCTGATCGGTGTCAAATCCCTCGACGAACAAATTGAAGACGAGACGGTATAATCTAATGCTTATTAAAACCCTCTTTATTCTGTTGGCCCTTATCGGCCTCGCAGTTCCAATCGCCGCCTCTTTGGGATGGTTGGGCCTGATCCTTCAATTTACCGACAGCCCCATGCCCCTGCATCGCGCGATTTCCGATATGGCTTGGCAAACATCGACCGACTTCCTGCTGGTTGCGATCCCGATGTTCGTCATGATGGGTGAAATCCTGTTGCGCGCAGGCATCACAGAACGCATGTACGACGGTATCGTGAAATGGGTAGGCTGGTTGCCTGGTGGCTTAATGCACTCCAACATTGGCTCATCTGCCTTGTTCGCGGCGACCTCTGGGTCTTCTGTGGCGACCGCAGCTACGATCGGCACCGTGGCTGTGCCCCAGATCAAGAAACGAGGCTATAATGAAAGCCTGTTCCTTGGCACCGTCGCAGCGGGCGGCACGCTGGGCATCCTCATTCCACCCTCAATTAATCTGATCCTCTATGGGCTGCTCACCAATACCTCTGTGCCAGAGCTTTATCTTGCTGGGTTTATTCCAGGCTTCCTGTTGGCGCTGTTGTTTATGGCTACGATTGTGGTCGCTTGTATGATCAAACCCGAATGGGGCGGTGAAAAACTGCGCCACAGATGGGCAGAACGAATGCGCGCCTTGCCCTCTTTGATCCCACCGATTGGTATCTTTGTTGTCGTGGTTGGCTCGATCTATGCGGGTCTTGCCACGCCCACGGAAGCGGCTGCGCTTGGTGTTGTGGCCTCGATGATCCTTGCGACGGCAAATCGCAAAATGTCCATCGACATGATGCGCCAAGCGATTGAAGGCACCATGCGCACCACCGCCATGATCATGTTGATCATCATCGCCGCCGTGTTTTTGAACTTTGTTCTATCCATCATTGGTCTGACGCAAGCGTTGACCGATTTCGTTACTGGTTTGGGCTGGACGCCTATGCAAACCATGCTGATGATCGTCGCCGTTCTGATCCTGATCGGATGTTTCATGGAGACCCTTTCGATGCTACTGACTATGGCACCACTGATCACGCCGATTGTTGTGGCATTGGGCTTTGATCCCGTATGGTTTGGCATCCTACTGATGGTTTTGCTTGAAACGGCGCTGATCACACCGCCCATTGGCATCAACCTTTACGTGGTTCAAGGCATCCGGAAATCGGGACCTATGATCGATGTTATCAAAGGTGCGCTGCCATTTGTGGTCACGATGTTTGTAATGCTGGGCCTGTTGTTGGCCTTCCCGAACCTTGCGCTTTGGTTGCCGTCTTTGTTCTACTAAAACCGGCAATGACCATTTCTTAACACTGTAAAAAACTGCTGGCACGCCAGCATATTAGGGAGCTATGCCATGTGGCAATTTTGGGTCGACCGTGGGGGCACTTTTACCGATATCGTCGCCAAGACACCTGAGGGTAAATTGCGGACGCACAAATTGTTGTCCGAAAACCCCGAGGTTTATGCCGACGCGGCGGTCCACGGTATTCGTGAACTGCTTGGGCTTGGCGCGAATGATCCTATCCCAAGGGGCCGCATTGGGGCTGTTAAAATGGGAACAACGGTTGCCACCAACGCCCTGCTTGAACGCAAAGGCGAACGTACCCTGCTTTTGATCACCAAAGGTATGCGCGACCTGCTGCGGATCGGCTTCCAGAACAGGCCAAAGCTGTTTGATCTTAACATCGAACTCCCCGAGCTGCTGTATGAGGACGTGGTCGAGGTAGAAGAACGAATTTCTGCTGATGGCGATGTCATCTTCCCGCTCGACACAAAAGAAACACGGGCCGCCTTATCGCGCGCCTATGGCCAAGGATATCGTTCGGTTGCCGTTGCGTTGATGCACAGCTACCGTTTTTCAGATCACGAAAAACAGATTGGTGATATGGCGCGCCAAACAGGGTTTGATCAAGTGTCCCTTAGCCACGAGGCAAGCCCGCTGATCAAGCTTGTTTCCCGCGGGGATACGGCTGTTGTCGACGCCTATCTCTCCCCCATTTTGCGCCGCTATATGAGCCAAGTTGCTGATGCGCTCGACGCGGGCAACGGCGGTTGCGAACGTTTGATGTTCATGCGTTCCAATGGCGGTCTAACCGATGCGTCGTTGTTCGAGGGGCGAGACGCGATCCTGTCTGGACCAGCAGGCGGTGTTGTTGGCATGGTCAGCACAGCAACTGAACATGGGTTCGATAAGCTGATCGGATTCGACATGGGCGGTACATCGACGGACGTGTGCCATTATGCAGGCGATTTTGAACGTAGCTTTGAAACAGAAGTTGCGGGCGTGCGTATGCGCGCGCCAATGATGTCGATACACACGGTTGCGGCGGGTGGTGGATCGATCCTGTCATTTCGTGATGGCCGCATGCAGGTCGGTCCCGAAAGCGCTGGTGCAAACCCCGGGCCGGCTGCTTATCGACGCGGCGGTCCCCTCACTGTCACCGATTGTAATGTCCTGCTTGGCAAACTTCAGCCCGATCTTTTCCCGCCCGTGTTTGGTCCAAATGCAGATCAACCGCTCGATGTGGATGTTGTGCGTGAGAAATTCGAAGCCATGGCTGCAGAGATCGGCAATGGGCTGTCCGTTGAGGAAATCGCTGGAGGTTTTCTGCGAATTGCTGTGGAAAACATGGCCAATGCAATCAAGAAAATCAGCGTCCAGCGCGGCTATGACGTGACCAAATATACCATGAACTGCTTTGGCGGCGCGGGCGGTCAACATGCCTGTCTTGTTGCCGATGCACTGGGTATGCAAAGCGTATTCATCCACCCTTTCGCGGGCGTCCTATCCGCCTTTGGCATGGGTCTCGCTGATGTGCGGGCAATGCGCGAAAACCAGTTTGGCCAAGGGATCGAGCAGATAGAGGCCGCGCGCGACGTATTGGCAGAGCTTTGTCAGGCCGCAATGGCCGAAGTGAAGGGCCAAGGCATATCAGATTCCAAAATCAGCACAGTAAAGATGGCACACATCCGTCCTGCTGGCGCACAACAAACCCTTGAGGTTCCTTTTGGCAACCAAGCAGATATGACCAAAGCCTTTGAGGCGGCGCATAAACAGCGCTTTGGGTTCGTACCACAAAGTGCAGATTTGATCATCGAAATCCTTTCCGCTGAAGCGATTGGAGAGACCGGTGAAACAGTGAAACTGGACCCTGACACCAGCGGTACAACATCCTCACAAACCACGCAGATGTGGTCGGGCAATGCGCGACATGACGCGCCTGTGGTTGATCGCACTCAGATGCGCAAAGGGGATGTGGTACAGGGGCCAGCGATCCTAACTGAACCCACCGGCACGAATATCCTTGAAAGCGGTTGGCGGGCTGAATGTATTGCTTGCGGTTGCCTTGTTCTGACCCGCAATAGCCCTTTGGCCCGCACCGAGGCCATTGGAACCAAGGTCGATCCTGTGATGCTCGAAGTGTTCAACAATCTGTTTATGTCCATCGCGGATCAGATGGGGGCCACGCTGGCCAATACGGCCTATTCGGTGAACATCAAAGAACGCTACGATTTCTCTTGTGCTATTTTTGACGAAAATGGCGATCTTGTTGCGAACGCGCCGCATGTGCCTGTCCACCTTGGATCAATGTCCGAAAGCGTTCGTGTCATTTTGAGGCAGAACAAAGATCACATCAAACCAGGTGACGTGTTCATGATGAACAACCCCTTTAACGGGGGCACACATTTGCCCGATGTCACCGTCATTACACCCATTTTCGATAAGGAGGGTGCGCGTATTCTATACACTGTAGCCAGCCGTGGGCACCATGCAGATATCGGTGGTAAAACCCCTGGATCAGCCCCGCCTGACAGCCGTACAATCGACGAAGAAGGCGTTTTGATCGACAACTTTCTGCTTGTAAAAGAAGGGCAGCTTCGCAGCGTACAAGCACGTGAATTATTAGCTTCTGGCAAATACCCTTGTCGCAATATCGATCAAAATATGGCGGATTTGTCTGCCCAAATTGCAGCCAACACGACGGGCTTAAAGGAGCTACAAAAGATCACCGATCAATTCGGTGTAGACACCGTTCATGCCTATATGTCCCATGTTCAAGCCAACGCAGAGGAAAGTGTGCGACGTGTCCTTGACGTGCTTCACGATTGTGAATTCACTTATCCACTCGATAGTGGCGACCAGATCCGAGTTGCGATCAGCGTCCATAAAGCACAACGAACTGCGACTATCGATTTTACGGGAACCTCGCCGCAAAATGAATGGAACTACAACGCACCTTTGGCGATTTGTCGTGCCGTTGTCTTGTATGTGTTCCGCACATTGGTGGGTACCGACATCCCGATGAATGAGGGCTGTCTTAAGCCTCTTACTCTCATCGTACCGGCTGGCAGTATGATCAATCCAGACTCTCCTGCTGCTGTAATCTCGGGCAATACCGAAGTCAGCCAAGCCATCGCCGACACGCTGTACGGCGCGTTGGGTGTGATCGCTGGCAGCCAAGGGACGATGAACAATTTTGTTTATGGAAACGACAACTATCAAAACTATGAAACCATCTGCGGTGGAACCGGTGCCGGAGACGGCTTTCATGGAACAAGCGCGGTGCACAGTCACATGACGAACACGCGCATGACCGACCCAGAGGTTTTGGAAACGCGTTTCCCTGTTCGCCTTGATGAGTTTTCCATCCGCACGGGATCAGGCGGCGGTGGCGAATTTCAAGGAGGTGATGGAATAATCAGACGTTTGCGGTTCCTTGAACCAACCACGGTTACAGTTTTGTCATCCCATCGAAAGGTTTCACCACACGGCGCAAAAGGCGGCGGCTCTGGCCAGGTTGGCGAAAACAGCATTTTACGGGCAAATGGAGAAAAGGAAGTTTTGGACGGCAATGATGAAGCCGAAATGATGTTTAACGATGTCTTCGTCTTGAAATCACCGGGTGGCGGTGGTTTTGGATTCTTTGTAACTGTCGACGTCAATACAAACCAATCTGGATGCCTCTAAGTTCAGGCCAATGTTGGTATTGGGGTGTTCGGTCCACCATTGTTCGATAGTGGCCGGATCAGAAGTTGCGTTTTATGTCCTTGAGGGGCCAACGCCGTGAATGGCATCTTTTGGTTTGGGGTTATTGGAAATACTTTCCAGCCTTTTTGGGCGTAGGAGAGGGCAGCTTGTTTGTCTGTGGACCGCTTTTGGGACCGCTTTTTGAAAGCGGTATTATTTTAAGTATCTGACAATAAACACTTTATCAAAGTTAAGTTTGCCGTGTGGGGGCACCATTTAAATCAATAACTTAGCAGACATATTGGCGCAATAATCAGTGATTTCTCGCCCAAAAGGTTTCACTTAGGTTTCATCGTTAGCCT
>JABGTH010000201.1 GCA_018647275.1 Paracoccaceae bacterium | reverse complement strand
TGGCTCTTTGCCTCCTTTTTTCCGGTATTTCTTATCTTAATTCCTCACGCGACAGCCTAGCGGTCCAACGTGCATCCGCATTGGTCAATGAAGTTGAATTGATCTCTGACGTCTTTGAAGCGCAGTTGCCGACAGGCGCGCCTGTAAGTTTAGCAACGGGCGATGGAATGGATATTAATTCCACCCTGATTGGTTTGGACCTTTGCAACGTCACAGAAGTGTTCGTATTCGATCCCTCAGAGACGTTGATTGCAAATATTTCTGGAACAGTCGACGTCACTCGATCAAATCCTGATTTACAAACCTCGTCGACGATTTTGACGAATGGTTTGCCTGTTTAATGGCTTGCGTTAATGCCGTCTAAAGATAGCGAAATCATTCACGCGAATTGTGTGTCATTTGATGGTAAGGGGCTTCTTATACTTGGTGCGTCAGGCGCGGGAAAATCGTCGCTTACATTTGAAATGATTGCGCTTGGAGCGACGTTGGTCTCGGATGATAGAACTTGTCTTAGGGTCGTTGGGCAGTCACTCTGGGCTGAGCCACCCGAGGCCATCAGAGGTATAATAGAGGCAAGAGGGGTGGGGATATTGCCCTCCCCTAGTTTGCAGGGTGAACGTATCTCGGCCGCGGTCGATTTAGATCGAATTGAGGATCAAAGACTGCCGACACTCCGCGAAATCGTTCTGATTGGGCAGACAATCCCCTGCCTCCGTAAAGTAGAAAATCCTTCTTTTCCCGCAATACTATTGCACTACCTCCGGTATGGGATGCAGAGTGGCGTATGACAAAGCATGATCCAATCCCACGGCGCGTTGTGGTTGTGACAGGCCCTTCTGGGGCGGGGCGATCCAGTGCGGTCAAGGTGCTTGAAGATATCGGCTTTGAAGCGATCGACAATATGCCGCTAAGGCTTATCCCTGCCTTGCTTGAAGAGCCAGGTCCCGGGAAGCCGATGGCGCTTGGTATCGATCCACGGACACGCGACTTCTCGGTTGGCGCTGTCTTAGAGGCGATGAACCAGCTCACGCAACAACCCGGTTTTACGACGGAGCTTCTGTTCTTAGACTGTGCAACGGATGTTTTGCTTCGGCGGTTTTCTGAAACTCGACGCCGTCATCCTCTTGCTAAGGGCGACCGACCCGAGTCTGGAATTATCAGTGAATTAGAAATTTTAGGTCCAATCCGTGAACTAGCTGATATTCTAATCAATACAAGCGATCTGAACGTCCACCAGCTGCGATCCGAAGTCGAAAACTGGTTTTCCAATGAAGACGATCATGGGCTTTCTGTTTCTGTACAATCCTTTTCATACAAACGTGGACTGCCGCGCAGTGTCGATATGGTTTTTGATTGTAGGTTTTTGAACAACCCTTATTGGGAAACGAGCCTACGAGAAGTCAACGGGAAGAATAAGGCTGTCGCTGATTACATCGCGCAGGATCGACGATTTGAACCCTTCCGTCAAAAGGTTGAAGACCTCGCTCTATGGTTGCTGCCGGCCTACTTAGATGAGGGTAAATCGCATCTCTCCATTGCATTTGGGTGCACAGGTGGGCAACACAGGTCAGTAGCAATGGCAGAGTCTCTTGCTCAAGTTTTAACATCCGAAGGTTGGCAGGTCTCTTTGCGTCATAGAGAACTGGATCGTGGTAAGAGAAGAGATGAGGCAGCTGAGTGATTGGTATTGTGATCGTAGCACATGGCGGTTTGGCCAGAGAATATCTTGCTGCGATCGAGCACGTGGTTGGGTCACAAACGGGCATACGCGCTATCTCGATTGAAAAAAGTCATGATCGCACGGAAAAGCAAACAGAGATCTGTTGTGCCGCTGATGCTGTTGATAAAGGGAATGGCGTTGTCGTTGTGACGGACTTGTTTGGCGGATCGCCGTCGAACCTAAGTTTGTTGGCTTGCCAGCCCAAGGGGCGACGCATCCTTTACGGCGCAAATTTACCGATGCTGATCAAGCTGGCCAAATCTCGGGCCAAGCCACTGCCAGATGCTGTGAGCGTAGCATTGGATGCGGGACGCAAGTACATAGATAGCCAAAATATCAGCCAAGAAATTTAGAAAGATCAATATGACCAAGTCGTCGTTGACCATAGTAAATGTAAAAGGCCTTCACGCACGTGCTTCTGCCAAGTTGGTAGAGGTGGTTGAGGCGTTTGACGCACAAGCCGAGGTGTCAAAAGATGATATGTCAGCATCAGGCGACAGTATAATGGGGCTTTTGATGTTGGCAGCGTCAAAAGGAAGTATTATCAAAATTGAAACTACAGGCGTAGATGCCCAGCCACTGGCTGACGCACTTGCTGCTTTGGTCGCTGACAAATTCGGTGAAGAGGCCTAAGGGCGCAAAATGGACGGGGTCGATTGCTTTGGTTAAAAATGCACAAGAAATCTCTGCTGATGTGCAGCCGAAGCCGGTCAGCTTCAAGCAATATGATCGGCGTAGCCTGTCCTATGCGTCAACCTTTGGGGATCCTATTAAGGCAACTATAATTCGGATTATTGAAGCTTTTACTGGCAAGCTAACTGTTTTGCGTCTTATCCGTAAGTTTGAGAAAAAAGAGACCCCGAGTGGGCAAGCCTTTTGGCGTGCTGCATTGGATGTGATGGGTATCGAGTTGACGACGCCACAATCGCAACTAGACCGCATTCCTAAATCAGGCCCTGTAATCGTTGTCGCCAACCATCCTCATGGCATGGTTGACGGCATGATTTTTGCTGATTTGATTGGCCGTGTGCGGCCTGACTATCGCATCCTGACCCGTTCATTACTTACTGCAATCGATGAAGTTGCGGGGAGCTACATGATCGCTGTGCCCTTCGCACATGATCCCGACGCGTTGCAAAAGGGCGTGGCAATGCGTGCGGAAGCTATGCAACATCTAAAAGACGGCGGCGTTGTTGCCCTATTCCCATCAGGTTCAGTTGCTGCATCTGAGACGTTTTTTGGCCCCGCAATCGAAGAAGAATGGAATGTGTTTACGGCTGCCTTGATCCGTAGATCGGGTGCCACAGTTGTGCCAATGCATTTCCCTGGTCAAAATAGTCGCGCTTACCAAATCGCGAACAAACTATCCCCGATTTTACGGCAGGGTTTGTTGCTTCATGAAATCGTTCATTCGTTGAACAAGCCCCAACAGCCTATCGTAGGCCATCCAGTCCTTGATGAAGAAATTGCTGCTTGGAAAGGTGATCCACGTGGTTTTATGGCGTGGCTTCGTAACCATACGATTGGTTTAAAAGATTAAAAGTTATCTTGTCGGAACAGGTGTTTCACCGCGATAGTCATAGAAACCGCGTTGGGTTTTGCGTCCCAACCAACCAGCCTCAACATATTTTGTGAGCAACGGGCAAGGGCGGTACTTTGTGTCAGCCAGCCCATCATGCAATACGTTCATAATCGCAAGACAAGTGTCCAATCCTATAAAATCAGCGAGTTCAAGCGGACCCATTGGGTGGTTGGCACCCAAGCGCATTGAACTATCGATGGACTGCACGTTTCCAACGCCCTCGTACAGCGTATAGACGGCTTCGTTGATCATGGGCATCAGGATGCGGTTCACGATAAATGCTGGGAAATCTTCGGCTGATGCAGCAGTTTTCCCCAACCTGTCGACGACTTTCTTGCAGGCATCAAAAGTTTCTGCATCAGTGGCGATACCGCGGATTAACTCGACTAACTGCATCACAGGCACTGGATTCATAAAGTGAAAGCCCATGAACTTTTCAGGACGATCCGTGCGACTAGCTAGCCGGGTGATAGAGATGGACGATGTGTTTGACGTCAAAATAGTATGTGGCTGGAGATGGGGCAGAAGGCTGTCAAAGATTGCTTGCTTTACAACTTCTTTCTCTGTTGCCGCCTCAATGACCAGATCCGTTTGGCCAAGGTCTGGCAACGCGCTGGTTGTGATGATCCGTCCGATCGCAGCAGCCTTATTTTCGGCACTGATTTTCTCACGGCTCACTTGGCGTTCCATATTTTTATCGATACGTGCCATCGCCTGCGCAAGCGCATCTTCATTCACATCGTTCAGCAATACGTCATAGCCAGCAAGTGACATCACATGCGCGATGCCGTTCCCCATTTGGCCAGCACCAATGATACCGATTTTTTGAATGTCCATTTTAGCCCCTTAACTGCTTAGGATCACCATAGGGCCGTGGCCGGTCCAAGAGCAAGGTATGAACATATGTTCATAATATCTTATCCGACTTTAAGTGCTTCGCTGCGATACCTCTTACTGGGTGAAAAGAAGAGTGGTTTAGCATGACCTATGATGTGCTGGGGGCGGGGAACCTCGACTATCTGCCGTGCCGGTATGGCACGTCCAAATTGTTATTTCGGGGGCCTAGGCGGCCCTTAAAGGAACCATACATTGCTTTTCTGAGTGGAACCGAAACATATTGAAAGCTCATCACGAATCCATTTCCTGAACCGATTGAGCAAAGCATAGGGCGCACCTGCGTCAACCTTGGCCGTGTGACTGCAGGGGTGGATGTGCCGAAACCGATCCACAGATCGTCAAAATGGCGTCTGTGGCTGATGTAGCGGTCCAACAGCTGATGGGTGCAGATAACATTTCCAATCGGTTCTATACGGCCCATCCATGGCGAAACGATCGATTTTTGTAGCCTTCCTCCCTGTTACAAGCGATCTATCGAAAAGTGGATTCTGCGGTGTTCAACTTTAACAAACATATGCTTCAGCGTCTTT
>JABGTH010000337.1 GCA_018647275.1 Paracoccaceae bacterium | reverse complement strand
TGTGGATGCCTACCTTTATCTGCGCACGGGTAAGGATGAGGAATTCATCGAAACCTACCGCCGCCTTGGCCTCGCACCATTCAAAGCAGCGCTCTATCCAGAGGCCCAAGCCGATGCTGCATAGTAGCACATTTGATCAGGCATTCCGCAACGATGGTCGTGCCGCGCTTTTGAACGCGCGGTTCGCTCATGCGGGTGCCGTTGAGGTGATAAAGGCCGCCTTTGACGAGATAGGTAAGGTGGCCATGGTCTCTAGTTTTGGCGCCGATTCTGTTGTGTTATTACGCTTAGTTGCCCAAGTGGATCGTCACGCGCCGGTGTTGTTTGTCGACACCGAAATGTTGTTTAACGAAACACTAAAGTACCAAACCCAGGTTGCCAACCTACTGGGCCTCACGAACGTCCAAGTCATCAAAGCCAAAGATGCAGAACTGCATGACTCAGCTGGAACACTGCATAAAACCGATCCTAACTCCTGCTGCTCTTTGCGCAAAACCGCACCATTGCAGGGGGCTTTAACCTCATATGATGGCTGGATCACGGGGCGCAAACGCCACCAGTCGGGCACCCGCGCGCGCCTGAATATGTTCGAGGCCGAGGACAACACGCCACGGATCAAAGTGAATCCGCTGGCGTTGTGGAGCGCACAAGACACCCAGCGTTTCATGAAAGCCACGCAATTGCCGCGCCATCCTTTGGTTGCAAAAGGCTATCCATCCATCGGCTGCGCCCCATGCACCACCCCTGTGAAAGAGGGTGAAGACCCACGTGCAGGTCGCTGGCGTGAAACCGAAAAAGAAGAATGCGGCATTCATTTTGTAGACGGCAAAATGGTGCGTACAGGAGTGAACACATGACTATTCTCGTGACTGACAAAGGCTTTACCGCCGACACTTGGGACCAAGGCTACACACCTTTTGGCGAGGCTGCCAATGATGTGGTTTCCATTGATGTGCCCGCTGACACCAACCCTGCTGATATCGAAGTCACGCCAACCCTAAAAATGGTGCGCGTCGACTTTCCCAGCTTTGCAGACGGTCGTGGCTTCACCATTGCACGCATGTTGCGCTTGGCCGGTTACACGGGCCGCCTGCGCGCTTATGGTCATGTGATCTCAGATCAATATTCAATGACTCGTCGCACAGGCTTTGATGAAGTCGAAATCAATCAAGACCTAGCAGCACGCCAACCCCAAGAGCAGTGGAAGTTCCGTGCTGATTGGAAAGACAACGATTATCAAGACCGCATGCGCGGCTGATTGCCCTCTTTCCAAACATCCCCATATTCCCTAGATCAAAAGGCGCAAGGGTTCCCTTGTGACATTTTCAGCCATGACCGAGCAAAAAGCAGTGAACACAGCATCCGCGACCAAAGCCCCGACCTTGCCAGACGCCCAAACCGTCACATCTGTGACCCATTGGACGGACCGCCTGTTCTCATTCCGCGTGACGCGTCCTGCGTCTTTGCGTTTTCGTTCTGGCGAATTTGTGATGATCGGGCTGATGGGTGACCCGCATCCTGAAACAGGCAAACAGAAACCATTACTGCGCGCTTATTCCATCGCCTCCCCTGCATGGGACGACGAAATGGAGTTCTATTCTATCAAGGTTCCAGACGGTCCACTGACATCGCGCCTGCAACACATCAAAGTTGGCGAAGAAATCATCATGCGCCCAAAACCTGTGGGCACATTGGTGCATGACGCATTACTACCGGGTAAACGCATTTGGTTCTTCGCAACCGGCACAGGCTTTGCGCCGTTCGCATCCCTGCTGCGTGAACCACAGACATATGAGGACTACGACGAGGTCATCATCACCCACACCTGCCGCGACGTGGCAGAGCTGGAATACAGCCGCAAACTGATCGAAGACCTGCAAGCCGACGAAATGATGCAGGAATTGATCGGTGCCGAAAACCTTCGCAAGATCCGCTATTACCCAACCACCACCCGTGAAGAGAGCCCAAAGATGGGCCGCATCACGACGCTGCTGCAAGATGGGACGGTTTTCAAAGATCTAGGGATCGACGAGATTTCCGTCGATACGGACCGCGCGATGGTTTGTGGGTCTATGGGGCTGAACAAAGACATCAAAGTGATCCTAGAGAGCTTTGGCCTTGAGGAAGGGGCAAATTCGGACCCTAAACACTACGTTATCGAAAAAGCCTTCGTAGGCTAAACCAAGACCGCTCCCCCCACGTTGAAGCTTATTTTCATCTTGCGAAATAAACTCTGGGGAAGCACGGCTTGGCGCGGGGGCAAAGCCCCTTTGCATGAACGACAATTGATCGAACAATAAAAAACCGCGCCCTTGAAGGGCGCGGTTTCAGCCATTTTATGTAGGTTAGATTAAAGGCCGGCGGCTTCTTTGATCTTGTCCAAAACTGTTTGCAAAACCGAAGGATTATCCTTGGCTTTTTCCAATGCTGTTTTCAGCACTGTCTTTTGGAACGCACCGATTTCGGAAGCGTCGATCATCTCGGATACTTTGTCCAAGTTGAAGCCATCAATGGACAGCAAATCAGCCATGCCACCAGAAGCAGCCTCTGTTGTTGCAGCTGCAACGGCGTCTGTTGCTGTGTCAGCGGCTGCTTCAGCTGCGGTTGCATCGCTTGCGGCGTCAACCGCGCCAGCAACAGCGCCTTCAGTTGCTTCAACCGCATCTCCAACGGCCTCAGATGCAGCTTCCACTGCTTCTGGTGCGTTTACCGCTTCCGCAGCAGAGTTCATCAATTTTTTTGGGCTGAAACCCGAATATAGCATATAGCCACCACCCACGATTACGGCAGCAACAACGATCCACAATAGATTTTTCATAACTTTGTCTCCTCAGACATTCTTGCGCAGGTGTTGGTACTGCGCCTTATATGTTGTCAAATTAGGGGCCAAAAGGAGAGGTGCACGGGAGAAAACGCCAGAAATCGATACCGCACGGTTAATTTTGCGTCTTGCGGAGGGCTACGCCCATGTTTACTTTGCCCGATTAGAGACATGTAATAACCAAAGGACGAATCTCATCGCTCGCAGACCTCATAACGCGCCGCCACAACGTGATACTGGCCCACGCATCAACGAAAAAATCCGCAATGCTGAAATCCGCCTCATCGGCGCTGACGGCGAAAACGTAGGGGTTGTTTCCCCATCCCGCGCTATGGTGATGGCTGACGAAGCCGGTCTTGATCTGGTAGAAATCTCGCCAAACGCCAATCCACCGGTCTGTAAGATCATGGATTTTGGCAAGTTTAAGTACGAGACCCAGAAACGCGAGTCTGAGGCACGTAAGAAACAAAAAATCATTGAGATCAAGGAAGTCAAATTCCGTCCGAATACGGACACCAATGATTACGAAGTCAAAATGCGCAACGTTTTTAAGTTTCTTGAAAACGGCGACAAAGTAAAAGTAACCCTTCGTTTCCGTGGCCGCGAGATGGCCCACCTTAACTTGGGTCGCGAATTGCTAGAACGCGTTGCAGAAGACACCAAAGAGCACGGTAGGGTCGAAAACTTCCCGAAAATGGAAGGCCGCCAAATGGTCATGCTTATCGGCCAGCTGCCTTCAAAGGGCTAAGCTGTTTCACTGAAGACTTTTTAGAAGGCCGCACCGTTTGTAGTGCGGCCTTTTTCATTTTTACTTACCGGAGTGCTAAATGACCCAACTCGCCAATTATCCCAGCCTCAAGGGCAAATCGGTTCTCGTCACAGGGGGCGCATCCGGTATTGGAGGTATAACGGTTGAAGCATTTGCCGCCCAAGGTGCCCACGTCGCCTTCCTTGATCGCGATGTTAAGAACTCTGCGCTTGTAACGGAGGCGACAGGTGCCCCGCATGCAATATGCGATTTACGCAATATCCCTCAGATGCAGACCGCAATTGCCAAACTGGCCGATCAGATGGGCCCTTTCAGTGTCCTTGCCAACAACGCGGCCCGCGATGACCGCCACAATTGGCAGGACGTTACACCCAAATATTGGGATGAGCGCATGGACACCAATCTGCGCCATATGTTCTTCGCTATTCAGGCCGTTGCACCTGCGATGATTGAGATGGGGGGCGGATCGATCATCAATCTAGGCTCAAACTCATGGTGGGAAACCGTTGGCGGCTTTCCAGCCTATGCAACGGCCAAGGCTGCGGTTCATGGTTTGACCCGCACAATGGCGCGCGATCTGGGGCAACACCGCATTCGCATCAATACTGTCGTACCCGGCTGGATAATGACTGATCGTCAAAAGGAATTGTGGGCAACACCCGAAGGGTTAGAGGCCCATCGCCAAAGCCAATGCCTGCCTGACCTGATTGATCCAGTGTACGTTGCGCGAATGGTGCTGTTCCTCGCGTCAGAGGATGCAGCGATGTGCACCGCTTCAAACTTTATGGTCGAAGCCGGCTCGATCTAATTGCCTCATCGAACATAAAAGGCCCCGCTGGATATAACCCTACGAGGCCTTTTTTTAATACAGCTTAGATCACGCAGCCTTAACAACAGCCCGTTTGGCAATCACACCGCATAGGTGCGCGCGGTACTCTTTTGAGCCATGCAGGTCACCGATCATGTTGTCCGCATCCAGTGTCAGACCATCTAACGCATCTGGTGAGAAGTTAGCTGACAACGCAGCTTCGACCTCGGTCCAACGAAACACGCCCTCCTCAGATGCCCCCGTAATCGCAACGCGCACGCCATCAGCGAACTTCGCCACCATCACCCCAACAAGCGCAAAGCGCGATGCCGGCTGTACGAACTTTTCATAGTGCGAAACCTCTGGAATTGGGAAACGCACCTCGGTGATGATTTCGCCTTCCTCCAAAGCCGTTTCGAACATCCCTAGAAAATAGTCGTCCGACGCGATTTCACGTGTGTTGGTGACCAAAGTGGCACCTGATGCCAATGCAGCCGCAGGGTAACATGCAGATGGATCGTTGTTGGCCAGTGAGCCGCCAATTGTCCCACGATTGCGGACTGCGGGATCACCGATATGACCAGCAAGCGCTGCTAGGCCAGGATAAGCACCAGCGCCGGATGCAACAGCACCGTGTGTCGTTGCGCCACCAATGCACAGTGCGCCGTCATCGCCAGTACAAATGCCTTGCATCTCAGGAATGTTAGACAGACTTATCAATGTTGTTCGCGAAGCAAGGCGTTGTTTCAGCGTTGGGATAAGGGTTTGCCCCCCCCCTAAGGCCTGCGCCTCGTCGCCACCCAATGCTGCAACTGCATCGGCAATGCTGCTGGGTTTCTCAAATTCAAAGTTATACATCTTTTGTCCTTTCAGTTGGCCGCCCATTGCTGGGCAAACGGGCCAAAAATATCACAATAGTTGGGGCATTGCCCCAACCTCAAATTCAAGCGTTGTTAATTGCATTCCACACGCGGTCCGGCGTCAGTGGCATATCTATATGCGCCACCTTCTTACCGCCCGAATGGAGCGCATCAATCACAGCATTCACAACCGATGGAGGCGATCCAATCGCACCAGCCTCACCGCATCCCTTCACACCCAATGGGTTGTGTGTGCAAGGCGTTTGGCAAGAATGATCAACCGAATAGAACGGCAGATCATCGGCACGTGGCATCGCGTAATCCATGTAGGACCCCGTCAACAACTGGCCGCTTTCCTGATCATAGGAACAGCCCTCAAGCAAAGCCTGACCAACCCCTTGGGCAATCCCACCATGCACTTGGCCCGAAACGATCATCGGATTGATAACGTTGCCAAAGTCATCAGCAGCAGCAAACCGTTCAATCGTAACTTTTCCGGTATCAGGATCCACTTCAACTTCACAGGCATAAGCGCCTGCAGGGTAAGTAAAGTTTGACGGATCGTAGAACGCTGTTTCTTCCAGACCAGGTTCAATATCTTCCAAAGGATAGTTGTGAGGCACGTAAGCCGCCAAGGTAACATCGCCCCAAGCCACAGACTTGTCCGTGCCTGCAACGCTGAACATACCGTCCTTTAGTTCGATATCAGTGTCTGATGCTTCCAGAAGGTGAGCCGCGATTTTCTTTGCCTTCGCGATGATTTTTTCCGTGGCGCGTACCATTGCAGACCCACAAACCGCGAGCGAACGCGAACCGTAGGTGCCCATCCCGAATGGAATCTTAGAGGTATCACCGTGGACAATATCGATCTGACTTTCGTCGATACCAATCATATCTGCAACAACCTGCGGAAAAGCGGTTTCATGCCCCTGCCCGTGGCTGTGCGCCCCGACCATAACAGAGATGGAACCCGTCGCGTTCACACGCACGGTTGCGGCATCATAAAGACCTGCTCGCGCACCCAACTGACCAACGAGGTTCGACGGCGCGATACCACAAGCCTCAATGTAGTTGTTGATGCCCAGTCCACGCCATTTGCCTTTGGCCTCGGATTCTTTGCGGCGTGCTTCAAAGCCAGAGAAATCTCCGATTTCTTCCAACTTATCCATCGTCGAGTGATAATCACCTGTGTCATATTCTACAGCCACAGGCGTGGCATATGGGAATTCAGTCACATAGTTTTGACGACGTAATGCAACTGGATCAGCGCCCAACTCACGCGCCGCCATGTCGATAACACGTTCGATTTGATAGGTCGCTTCGGGGCGTCCAGCGCCGCGATACGCATCTACAGGCACCGTGTTGGTAAACATCGCTTTGACGTTCACATAGATCAGCGGCGTTTTATAATTGCCCGCCATCAACGTGCCATGCAGCCATGTTGGGACTGATGAAGCGAAGGTGGATAAATATGCACCCATGTTTGCCAAAGTATCCGTGCGTAGGGCTGTAAAGTTATTGTCTTTATCCAGCGCCAGCTGAATGGTCGTTACGTGATCACGGCCATGCGCATCCGACATGAATGCCTCTGAACGCGACGAGGTCCATTTCACCGGGCGATTACAGGCCTTGGCAGCGAAGGTACAAAACGCCTCTTCCTGATAGTGGAAGATTTTAGTGCCGAAACCACCCCCAACATCTGGTGCAACGACACGTAGCTTATGCTCAGGAATACCCAAAACAAATGCGCCCATGAGCAGGCGAATGACGTGAGGGTTTTGTGATGTGGTATAAAGCGTGTGCTGTTCATCACTACGTGCGTAATCACCGATGGCAACGCGTGGTTCCATTGGGTTGGCAACAAGACGATTGTTCACCAAATCTAGCGTCGTGACGTGATGAGCATTCTTGAATGCTTCTTCAACCGCCCCCTTATTTTCCTCAACAAATCCCCAATCATAGCAAAGATTGGATGTAAGATCGTCATGGACCTTGGTTGCGCCCTCTTTAAAGGCGTCCTTCATGTTGATCACAGCAGGCAGCTCAGAAATGTCGACTTCGATAGCTTCCGCCGCATCACGCGCTTGCTCTAGGCTGTCGGCGACAACAGCCGCAATGGGTTCACCAACGTGGCGCACTTTGCCGTGGGCCAAAACCGGATGTTTTGGTTCCTGCATGGGTTGTCCGTGCTTGTCCGTAACTTCCCAACCACAGGGAATACCACCAACCGCTTCAAAATCAGCACCAGTAAAAATCTGAACAACACCTGGCATCGCAGATGCGGCGGATGTATCTACAGAATTTAATGTGCCATGGGCAACATCTGAGCGCAGGAAGAACACATAGGCCTGTCCGCGAATATTGATGTCATCTGTATAATTGCCGTTCCCTGTCAGGAACCGAACGTCTTCGCGCCGCTTACTGCTGGCACCAATTCCGCTTTTAATATCACCGTCTTTTGGCATGGTCTTTCCTCCCTATCGCAGATCAACTGTTGTCAATCATTTGCTTATGTTTGGTCAAAAGGCGGGACATCCGCCTTTCCATGATGTTTGGACTAAAACGTTGGGGAACTCTCCCTTCCCCTTCGTTTGAAGTTAATCAGCACCCAATGCAGCAACGTCTTGTCCGGACGCGGCATAGATTGCCTTGATGATGTTGTGGTATCCCGTGCAGCGGCAAATATTGCCTTCCAAATGCACACGAATTTCTTGTTCTGATGGCTTGGGATTGTCTTTCAACAAAGCCGCAGTCGTCATCACCATACCCGGGGTACAGAACCCACATTGCAAACCATGGTGGTCCTGAAACGCTTGTTGAATTGTATTCAGCGTGCCGTCAGGTGCAGCTTGGCCTTCAATCGTTGCAACATCTGCGCCATCAGCCTCGGCAGCAAGCATAGTGCAGGATTTGACAGCTACCCCATCAACATGAACCACGCATGCCCCACATTGGCTGGTGTCGCACCCAACGTGCGTTCCGGTCAAATCCAACGTCTCGCGCAAGAACGAAGACAAAAGCGTGCGCCCCTCAACTGTGCCAGACGCGGCTTTGCCATTCACGGTCATCGTGACTTGTGCCATATCTCTCTCCCTGTTTTTTCGTTGTGATTAAATTCAGTTAAGCATGGTGTGGGCTACTTGAGAACAAAAAATTCCCTTACGGCATGCGGAATGACCCTACGTTCTTGGCTGAACTCTTGCTCGTGGCTGGGGTCTGGTTGGGATTTCCTTAAGCAAACCGCCTACCCCCATCGCTGCAATGTCCCCTTGTGACAAAGAGATTCCGCATAGCAGTCGTTCCAGAACCCAGTCCGCACCATTTAACGCAGGGGACCGCGCGCAGCCAGGCAACCCGATCACTGGCTTTGCGTCTAACTGACCAAAAAACAGAAGGTTTCCGGGATCAACCGGCATTCCGAAACCTGTGACTTCACCGCCTGCTTGGCGCAAGGCTCGGGGGCCAACATCCATAGGGTCAGACGTTGCAGAGGCCGTGAGTAACAAGACGAACTCGCCTTCAGATTCGGACAAAGCCGTCGTAATAGCCGCCTCATTATGTGGCACAACCGTTCGTTCAAGCAGCTCGACACCAAAACGATCCAATCGCCCACGCATGGCGTCGCGGCCTTTGAACGAGGGCATTTCATCGCCAACCTGCGTTTCGATTAACGCAGCGGTTCGATACTGCGGTGTTGCAATCCGAATGGCATTGGCCGCTACGTTTGCGGCTTGTGACAATGACGATTGTAGGACCGAATACGCAATAATCTTGATCGTTGCGATCATACCGTTGCTATCAGTGCGGTGAAACTGTGGGACGGTTGCCATTGTGATCATCGGATCAACAGCGTTCAGCGCCATTACAGCCGCCTCATCAATCTCTACAACCCCTGCTTCGATTGAATATAGATTGACCCGCCCTGCTCCTGCAGCCGAAATTCGCACCCCAAATTGCGCAGCATCTGGCGCAACAGCTGCCGCCAATCGTGTTGCAGCCTCGTTTTCCTCAACGTCCCCATTTTCAAGACGCGCGACAACAATGTCAGTCTGCTGATCCGCTAAAAGGTCTTTGGTATGTTCAGCTGTAAGAACAGTGCCCTTGGCAATCCGGTAACTGGTCGCGTTCGCGCCGGACTGAACATAAAGCGAATGGGCAAGCACAGCACCAACAGCTTGAGATGTTAAAACTGAACCAAACTTCATACTGGGCGACGCAATACTTGAACCATCTCAGACAAGATCGAGACGGCAATTTCCTGCGGACTCGCTGCGCCGATGTTTAACCCTATGGGTCCATGAATGCGGTCTATGTCCTTTTGTGCAAAACCATCAGCTAACAAGCGCTCGGTTCTTTTTGCGTGGGTTCGTTTAGATCCCAAGGCCCCGATATAAAAGGACTTTGATCGCAGCCCAACATGCAATGCCGGATCATCCAGTTTGGGATCATGCGTTAGCAATACTAATGCAGTGCGGGCATCAACGTCGTACGCATCAAGCGCCTCATCAGGCCAATCCTCAAGGATCGTCTCGCCAGGAAAACGTGCAGCTGAGCCAAACGCACCTCGCGGATCGATCACAACCGGATCAAAACCGGCAATACGTGCCATCGGCATCAATGCTTGGGCAATGTGAACCGCTCCAACAATAGCCAAGCGCAAAGGCGGATTGTGGATAGCTACGAACCTCTCGCCATCTTCTTCAAAACCTGAACGGTCCTTAACAAATCGCTCGACGAAGCCATCACCAGTCAGTCCGCGCGTGCCACTTTTGATATCAACCACATAAGCTATCCCAGTTCGGGTTGTGCGCGCCTCTACCAATCGGGCTAATAGTTCTTCGGGCAAGACCGTGCCAATCGGTTCAACTAAAATCTTAATCGTTCCGCCACAGGCCAGCCCCACAGCAAAGGCATCACCATCACTGACACCATACTCCAAAACACGTGCCTCGCCCCGCTCCAACGCCTCAAGCGCCTCAACAACCACGGCACCCTCAACGCAACCGCCCGAAACCGAGCCCTGCATTTCGCCATCACCTGCAATCGCGAGCTGGGCACCAATTCGACGCGGTGCACTGCCCCATGTTTGGATCACAGTCGCAAGTGCCGCGCCTTTTCCGGCGCGGTGCCATGCCAAAGCCTGCTCAGGTGCATTTTCAAACATGTCCATTTGGACCCTCCATTTTAGGGATATTCACCCCAGGACGCCACAATGACCAGAGGCTATGATCCACTTTGTTGTCGCAGATCAGTTGCATGTCCTTGCGCTTGCACCAAAGCACCCCTAAATCTGTCGGGCAATTACAAATTTCCCATGCCGGAGTGCCGCCCATGCCAATGCAGGCCAAAGACATCGAAGAC
>JABGTH010000151.1 GCA_018647275.1 Paracoccaceae bacterium | reverse complement strand
GTGAGATGATCATGATGGTGGCCACTGCATCCAAGCATCGTAAAAATGCGTTTGAAGCGGCAGAATACCTTATGGACTACCTCAAATCCCGCGCCCCGTTTTGGAAGCGCGAGATCACTGACGCTGGCGAAAGCTGGGTTGCATCCAAGGCCGAAGATGAAGACGCGCTGACTCGTTGGTAAGCTTGACTTTGCAGAACCAGTGCGCATCTCTGCCAGTCAGATCGTTGCGACCGATATACTACCAACGATCCTTAGTGAGATTCATACGCAAGAGCCCGATATCCAGATCGAAGTGGTTGCCACGGATGAGACAGATAACCTATTGCGCCGTGAGGCTGACATTGCGCTGCGGATGTATCAGACGACCCCGCTTGATGTAATTGCCAAAAAGGTAACGGAAATTGAGTTAGGGATATATGGGGCTCATTCGTATCTTGAGTGCATCAACATGCCCCCAGCAACCTCAAATCTGATAGATCATGATCTCATTGGGTGTGATCGTAGTGAATTGATTATCGATGGTATGCGTCAAATGGGTTACGAAATTACGCGCGATGTTTTCAAATTCCGCAGCGATGATCAGGTGGTTTGCTGGCAGATGGTTCTTGCCGGATTTGGGATAAGGTTTAACCAGGTGGTGATCGGGGATGCTGGCTCCCGGGTGCAGCGTATAGCGCCAGCAATGCCAATGGGAACAATGCCAATATGGCTGGCTGCACATACAGGCTTAAAAATAAATTCACGTGTTCGATACGTATTCGACGTCCTTTACGCGCGTATCCACAAACTGCATTAAGCTTGGTTGACGCTTTCTATGTGGCGGCGCATTTCTTCGGTCTCGTGACGGGCATCACGAAGACCATCCATCGCCGCGCGCAATTCAGCCTCTGTCTGGTTCAGCTGGTTCGTCAACTCTGCTTCACGCTGCTGAAGATATGTGATCGCTTGATCACGTGTTTCTTCGGCTTCATGCAATTCTTGGCTCATGCGATCCAACTCTGCCACATCGCCAGCTGCTACCCGGGTAAAACGGTGCAGCAGCCAGTTGGCAAACCAACCAAGGCAAAACGCAACGAACAGAATAACCGCTGTGGTGACTACGAATTCAGTTCTGCTCATCGGTTTCCCCTTCACTAGGCTCTGTATTTTCAGACTGAGGTGTATTGCTTGTTTCTGCAATAGTTTCCAGCATTGTTTCGCCCTCTCGGACAGAAGGTTCAGGGCGGATCAATCTAAATTCGATACGGCGGTTCGCTTCGCGGCCTTCTTCGGTGTCGTTGCCTTTCAATGGAAGGCTTTCACCGTAGCCTTTTGCTGAGAACGAAGAGGTCAGAACGCGACGTGCTCTCAGTTCGTTTAAAACAGACTGTGCGCGGCTTTGGCTAAGTGCGAGGTTCATTTCTTCGCGACCCTGGCTGTCCGTGTGCCCCTGAATTTCCAAACGAATGTCACCGCAGATTTTGAGCAACTCGGCGATCTTGTCCATCGTATCCAAAGTGGATGTGTCAATTGTGGCGCTCCCAGGCTCAAAGCTGATTTGGCCCGCGGACACGATTTTGCGAATATCCGCTTCGCATTCTGCAGGTTCTGGAATGCCCGCAACAGGATCGAGTTTCTCTCTATAGGTTATGTCGACTTCGAATTCTTGCGCTTCACCAAGTTTAGTTGCCAAAAGTGTTGCAATCGCGCGGTTTGCATCAGGATCGCCTGTATTGCCGCGCACGCTCATGGTTGTGGGGGTTACTGTGACGGAACCGTTATTCAATCCTGAGAGAGCTTCTAGCCCAGTCAGAACACGTGCTGGCCAATCGTTTGGCAGGCCGTCTACCACGCGTGTGGCGATATAAACTCTGTCTGAACCAAAGCTAGCCTTGGCATAGCTGTCCACAACAGAGCGCAGGTTGTCGCTGACCAACCGGCCGCGCAACTGCACCAAACCTTCAGGGCTTAGGGTCGCGGTAAATTCTGGAGGACCTTGGTCAGGGTCAACGGTTTCTGGTAGCTTTGCGTACAGGGCAAAGGCGTCTGGCAATGAGGTTTCCAATTCACCCACAACACGATCAAATTGACCCTCTGCAGTGCCGTCAGCCCCAATCAACGTGATGTCAGCGTTTGATATTGTGACGGATCCACCACCCAATTTATCCAAGGCTTTGATGCTGGCATTAACGGCACTGGACCAATTCGCGCTTGGGACGCCCATACCAACCGTACATTTCCCATCGCCGTCTAAACCTGCGGCCTTGGCGGCGGCAAGAATAACCGCTTTGGCCTTTTCCGTATCAGCCGAACAAGCGTCAAACCGTGCACCAGTTTCGTCGATCAAGAAACGCAAAGTAAATGGTGTAATCACTGGACGTGGTGCAGATATATCAAGGCGCATTCGCAAACCCGGAGGGACCGCACGGTTCAGCCGCTTTTCGAGTGCTGCTTTATCCTTGGCGCTGTCTGTAATGGCTGTAATTGAAATGCGTCCAGCGGATACCGAAACCTTAGAACGGGGTAATTGTTCCATTGCGGTCAAGGCAAATGCGAGCGCATCATCCCAACCTTCGGGGGTCGGATAGTCGGCGCTTTCAATCAACTCAGTTATTTTGCCATTTCCGCTCATTCCAGAAAAACGGTCTAAAATATCATCGCGGTCTGTTTGTGCTGGAATAAGCCCGATGACTGAGATTCCAGAATCATTGCGCAAAATTTCTGCAGAAAAGCGTGGTGGTGCAATGGCAGCAGATGCCTCAACCTGCATATTATCGATAACGCGGGCGGCATCAACAATTGTGCCAGCTGCACTGAGAGCTGCAAAGCGTGTGGCCTCAGTTGGTGCAGTGCCCACAAGGATCACCTGTAGACCATCGGCTTCAACTTCTGCCCAAGGCATTTCTGCAGTGTCGAGCGCTTGGCGCACGCCAATCTCTGACGTTTCCTCGATCAACTTTACGGAAAAGCTGGCCGCTACAAGTGAAACAGCGGCCGCTGAAACAAAGATAATGGCAACAATGGCGATCGCGGATAGACGCATGGGCGTTTTCATCTCAGTTGTGGGGCCAAACGTGGCGTAACGCACTGATACGCTGTGAGGCTTCGTGATTCAATCAAACGAACAAAGCAATTGCAAAAAAGAACAGCGGAATCATCCCGGTGTCTCGGTTTACGCGAAACAATTGCATGCATTTTGCTGGATCATTGATGTCCAAACCACGCAATTGCCATACCATATGCCATCCCATCGCCCACGGCCCTGCCAAAGCAAAGACCATAGCTAAGGCAGATGCGTCAGGCAATGCACTGAAAATCACGGCAATCCCCATCACCCCAACAGTCAGTGCCAGAAAACGGCGCAGCCAAACGGGTGTTTTTTCTGCAAACAAGCGCGCGGTGGATTTCACACCAATTAGTGCATCGTCTTCGATGTCTTGATGGGCATAAATTGTATCGTAAAACAGGGTCCAAGCGATACCTGCTAGGTACAAGACAACGGCGGGTGCCTCCAAGCGGCCGGTGTGCGCAGTCCACGCCATCAAGGCCCCCCAGTTGAACGCAAGTCCAAGGAAAACTTGGGGCCACCACGTAAAGCGTTTGGCAAAGGGATACACTGCAACAGGGATTAGTGCCACTACGCCCAACCTGATCGCTGCGGTGTTAAATGTCAGCAAAATACAGAAGGAAATAAGGGCCTGAAGCCCCATCCATACCAACGCAGCCTTGCCGCTTATCTGTCCAGATGGGATTGGTCTGGATCGCGTTCGCTCTACTTGGGCATCGATTTCGCGGTCTGTGAAATCGTTCCAAGTGCATCCTGCGCCACGCATCAGCCAAGCACCTGCAGCGCAGGCGACAGAGATCCATAGATCGTACCAACCCATTTGATGGTCGCTTAACATTGCCAGCATCAAACCCCACCAGCATGGGATCAAAAGCAGCCACGTCCC
>JABGTH010000255.1 GCA_018647275.1 Paracoccaceae bacterium | reverse complement strand
TGATTGGCCAAGCGATGGCCAAACGCGTTTTGTCAGTCGCTGTGCACAATCACTATAAACGTTTGAATCACGCCCAAAAAGATGGTGAGCTGGAGTTGGCGAAATCCAACATTTTGCTGATGGGACCAACGGGTTGCGGTAAGACACTTTTGGCACAAACTTTGGCACGTATCTTGGATGTTCCGTTTACGATGGCCGATGCGACGACGCTAACTGAAGCCGGCTACGTTGGTGAAGATGTTGAGAACATTATCCTTAAGTTGCTTCAGGCTTCTGAGTACAATGTTGAGCGTGCACAACGCGGCATCGTTTATATCGATGAAGTTGATAAAATCACTCGCAAGTCCGAAAACCCGTCCATCACCCGTGATGTATCGGGGGAAGGCGTTCAGCAAGCATTGCTGAAATTGATGGAAGGCACCGTCGCATCTGTTCCTCCACAAGGCGGCCGAAAGCAT
The DNA here is from genome assembly GCA_018647275.1 of Paracoccaceae bacterium. Lineage (GTDB taxonomy): Bacteria > Pseudomonadota > Alphaproteobacteria > Rhodobacterales > Rhodobacteraceae > Ascidiaceihabitans. The sequence goes on along the minus strand of JABGTH010000255.1, from coordinate 1,881 downwards.
CCTCAGCAAGAATTCTTGCAAGTGGACACAACGAACATTCTGTTTATCTGCGGCGGCGCTTTTGCTGGTTTGGACAAGATCATTGCCGCACGTGGCAAGGGTTCTGCGATGGGCTTTGGTGCGGACGTGCGCGACAACGATGCGCGCGGGATTGGCGAAATTTTCACAGACTTAGAGCCAGAAGATCTGTTGAAATTCGGTCTTATTCCAGAATTTGTGGGTCGTCTGCCTGTATTGGCAACACTGGAAGATCTGGACGAAGACGCTTTGGTCACTATTCTGACGCAACCAAAGAATGCGTTGGTAAAACAGTACCAGCGTCTGTTCGAACTTGAAGATACTGAACTTAAGTTCACTGAAGACGCTTTGAGCGCAATTGCAAAACGTGCTATACAGCGCAAAACGGGGGCACGTGGCCTTCGTTCTATCCTTGAAGAAATCTTGTTGGATACAATGTTCGAGCTGCCTGGTTTGGACACAGTGAAGGAAGTGGTTGTGAATGAAGAAGCTGTAAACACAGATGCAGCACCTTTGATGATCCACGCCGAGGCTGAAAAAGAACCGGCAACTGCAGGCTAATGTTTGCACATACTTAGTGGATAATTGGGCGGGCCTTGGTGCCCGCCTTTTTTATTGCCCAAATGAGGAGAACAAAAAATGAAACGCATTTATTCAGGTGGCCTATTCGAGGCGAAAATTGGATATTGTCGCGCGGTTGTTGCCGGTGGATTTGTCCATGTGGCAGGCACCGTGGGGCAAGGAGATAGCGTTGAAGAACAATGCCAATCTGCATTGGAAGTCATTGAGACGGCGTTGAACAAAGCCGGTTCAAACTTTGCACATGCCGTTCGCGTGACTTACATGCTGCCAAAGGCAGCTGATTTTGAAGCTTGCTGGCCTATATTATCTGCAACATTTGGTGAAAATCCGCCCGCAGCCACGATGATTGAGTGTGGGTTAATTGATCCGAAATTTAAGATTGAAATTGAAGTAACGGCTATGTTGCCTAGCTAAGCAAATGCCGCGCTTGTCTCTGGACTGCAGAGCTAGGATGCGGCATACCACACTGAAACGTCGGAGACTGATTGATGGGTATTTTGAATACATTGTTGCGTTCTGTGACATGGTGGAACGGTCAAACGTTGAACACGCAGTTGTTCACTTGGCGCAAGGGCCTCAAAGTTGGGACGGATGCCCAGGGCAATACGTTCTATAAAAATAAAGACGATTCAAAGCGTTGGGTTATTTTTAACGGTGAAGCAGAAGCAAGCCGCATTGATCCAGAATGGCACGGCTGGTTGCATCGTACTTGGGATGAGCCACCAACAGAAAAGCCATTGGTCAACAAGTCTTGGCAGAAGCCGCACCAAGAGAATCTGACAGGCACTGCCTTGGCATATGCTCCTGCTGGTTCTATTCGACGCGCGCAGCCTGCAACACGTGCTGATTACGAGGCATGGACGCCAGAATAGGGCTTTTGAATGGCTAGAAACAGGACAGAAGTGGTTGTTGGCGGTATCGTTCTAGCGGCTGCACTCGGCTTTGGAGTTTATGCCGCTCAGATTGCAGGCATTTCCAGTGGTAGCGATAGCTACCCTTTGAACGCTAGTTTCCGCAGCCTTGAAGGTGTGAGCGTCGGAACCGATGTACGTCTTGCTGGCGTCAAAATTGGAACGGTCACGTCGGTTGAGCTGAACCGACAGACCTTTCGTGCCGATACCGTTGTGAGTGTAAACAAAAATATCGAAATTCCAGATGACAGTGCTATCCTAATTTCTTCCGAAGGGTTGCTTGGTGGGAATTTCGTGGAAATTATGCCAGGTGGGTCACCATTCAATCTAGACGAGAACGCGGAGATCACGGACACGCAAGGTGCTGTTA
>JABGTH010000333.1 GCA_018647275.1 Paracoccaceae bacterium | reverse complement strand
CTCAAACTGAGTTTGCAGAGTGCGAACATGATCCGTCAATTGCGGCTGTTGACTGCGGCGAAGACGCGTTGCGGTTATAATTGTCTTCAGTTGTTTTTCAGTTTTATCCAAATCGTCGTTTACCAAAACAAAGTCATAGCCACCCCAGTGACTTATCTCATCCCAGCTTTTTTCCATACGACGGCCGATGGTTTCTGCATCATCTTGCCCACGTTTTTCGAGACGGTTGCGAAGCTCTGGAATAGAGGGTGGCAATAGGAATATCGACAAAGTGTGCGCACCAAGGGCTGAATTATTGATCTGTTGTGCCCCCTGCCAATCGATGTCAAACAGGACATCTCGGCCAGTGTTTATAGTTTTTTCAATTGGGCCTTTGGGTGATCCGTAAAAGTTACCGAAAACGTGGGCGTGTTCCAGCATCTCGCCATCCGCCACCATGCCTTTAAATTCGGCCTCCTCCATAAAGTGATAGTCGGCTCCGTCGACCTCACCTTTGCGCGGCGAACGCGTTGTGGCGGAAACGGAAAAATCCAATTCGGGATCCCAAACACGAAGCCGTTTGGCCAATGTACTTTTGCCTGCGCCGGACGGCGAACTAAGGATGATTAAAAGGCCACGGCGATCATTCATGCCATTTACTCCACGTTTTGAACTTGTTCACGCATTTGGTCTATCAACACCTTCAAGGCAAGGCCTTCACGTGTCAGTTCTGCATTCTGAGCTTTAGAACACAAGGTATTCGCCTCGCGGTTGAATTCTTGCATCAGAAAATCCATCTTACGGCCAACGGGTGTCGTTTCATTTAACAACACTTGTGTCGCGACAACATGTGCATTCAGCCGGTCGATTTCTTCAGTCACGTCTGCCTTAACAGCAAGCAATGCAAGTTCCTGCGCAACGCGGGTTTCATCAAGGTTGTCGGCATTCTCCATGATCACGCCCAAATTCTTCTTGAGCGATGCAGCAACCTCAATTACACGTGTTTGCGCAATGTTGTCTGCAGATTGGGTTCGTGTTTCGACCTCTGCCAATTGATCACGCAGAACCTTTTCCAGAGCCGCCCCTTCACTTGATCGCATCGCATCAAATGAAGCAATCAAATCGTCAGCCTGCGCCAATAACGCTATACTCAACTCTGTGGTGTCTTCTACAACCACATTTTGTTCTAGAACACCGCGCATCGCAACAATATCTGATGCCTTGGATGGTGCCAAAGACAGGCCTGCATCCATCGCTTGGGTTTCAACTTCAGTCATCGCGTCGAGGATATCGCGTAAAACTGCATCGTTCACTTTAGCTGCCCCAGAGGTTTCCTCGCGGTTGATACGCAATGACAAAGTGACATTGCCACGTGCAGTCACTACAGTTAGAGATTTGCGCAGGCCCATCTCTAACCCATCAATCCAATCGGGCACACGCAAACGTAGATCAAGGCCTTTACCATTAACACTACGCAATTCCCATGCCCAGCTCCAGCCATTAAGCGCACCAGTTGCAGAAGCGAATCCTGTCATCGATTTTAGCATATCAAAGTCCCATTTCGTATTTCGCTGTGCATAAGGTTAAAGCGCCTCCTCTCGTACCCCTGCGGCCATATCACGCCAATACGAGCGAGTTGCATTGGCCCATTAACCAATTGTTAAGTTTAAACACCATATATCGATTAAAATGTAATATTAATCTTTCATTAACCTGTCGCATAACCTTGTCACACAGGCCGAAGGGGAAATTGTATGTTTACTCTACAGTGTAAGCTCAATGAAACAAACCAGTGAACAGAATGTTGTCAAAATAAACAACTATCGAACAGATAATGATTTTTTGCGTTGTCCCTGTCGAGTCCTATTCGGAGGCGTTGCGCGGCTCTGCTTGGTCCCAAAGCTGTCGGAAATCGATCCACGCGCAATTGCGCATGCGTTAGAATATATCTTTGTGTTGGAGCGTATTGTGATCGGCATGGCCCGTTTCCGCATCGCCGGCAGTCACCTTTGCAATATTATTGGCATGGAAGTATTTGGCATGCCGCTGAATTCCCTCATCACGCCGTCCGGGCGCGAAACATTGGGAAGCGTTTTGGAAACCGTTTTTCAATGCCCTGCGGCCTGTGATCTTGAGATGGTGGCAGAGGTCGGTCGTCAAAAACCAGCGGTGGAAGCACTAATGGCACTGATGTCGTTGCGCAGTGATTTGGGCGATGTCAGTCGCTTACTG
>JABGTH010000349.1 GCA_018647275.1 Paracoccaceae bacterium | reverse complement strand
TGCAGCGGTGCCAACACGGCATCAACCAGACTGCGAAGAGAAGCGTGACCCGGATGAGTGACAATGACCCGAAAGAAAGAAGGAAAATGAGCTTGACCCAAACACCCAATTAGAGAAGCAGACATTCATCATACAATGCCACCGCTGCGGTGCGGCCCGTCGTTCCGGACTTTCGCTGCAGGTGCAAAATCGAGCCGACAGCGAACTGGTAGCTCTGGGGACAAAACAAAGGGTGCCCTTAAGAACCTCAATGGCCATTCGGCGTCAACTGGCCGCGTGACCCAACTGGCGCGAAGTGGGTCTTCAAGGTGGAGGGTAATCCTATTCGGACTGGGCCAGAAACTCGGCCCACTGGGGATGGCAAAATTCGCTATACCGCTTCATGGCGTGAACCAGTTTCTTGCGCTTGGACGCATCAATGCAGTCTGTAGGTAGAAGAGGGTCAGCGTTTATTTGGCGGATAACATGTTCACCAATTAGGAATGTTTCCCGCGTTATGGTGTGTAAGTCTTGCTGCCTCAGTTTCTGCTCGCTGTGTTGAAGTAGCTCAACCCCTTTTTCATAGTTCGCGTTCAAGGTATCACTGCCCCATAGAACGAGAGCGGAGTGTGGCTGACCGTGCTCAATCACATCAGACCGCAACAATATTGCATCCGTCTCCAGCCCAAGCTTGCAAAGGTCCGCATACATCTGTGGTGGCGTGCAAACTAGATTGTCAGGCCTGATCCAAACACCATCTACGAGTTCTTTGAATCCAAACAACCTGAAGGCGCGCTCACGCTTACGTACATTGCGTCGGTTTGCTTTGCCTAAGTGTGCTGTGTGAACGCAAATCCACCCGCCTTTCCAGCCGCGTATTCGGTCCAGCGTAGTCATCCATTCGGATGCTTTGTCTCTGAGCACTAAACCATTCGGACCGATCGTATAAACGCCACGCCTGACTGTTTTGAGCAGTTCTTCCTTTACCAATCGCCCAGCGGTGACGCGGATGGCGGCTGGCTTTTGACCCAACAACTCTCCCCATGCGACCAACTGGCGAAGGGACAATGTGGCCATGCGGGGCTGACTTAGCAAAGACAAAATTAGTCGTTTCGCACTGGGCCGCCGTTCACGCTTCAAAAGGCCATCGAGGTCGAGAACATTCACATTTGACAGCATTCACATCTTACCCAAGTTCGCGACTGAGACCCGCATGAAGACGCCCGATTGCGCTTTCGAACAACCCAAATGTCAGATGTTCGTTTGCACCGCTGTGCAGCCCTTGCTGCGCTGACATGACGACTTCGCGATCCTCAATTGCACCGGTTTTCGCAAAAGCCTGCCCTTGCAAGATCGACTCCGTCATCGTTTTGCGTTCCTCAGCAGTCCCCGTCGCAACGCGGCCAAGCAGATAGGTATGTTGGCGCGTCTTTTCTAGCCCGAGAGGTTCGAGAACCACAACTTGCAGACAATTGGGAAAGGTAGAAACAATCACGTTTGGAAAGAGATGATAAAGTTGGGTCATGCGGCCATTTGTTGACCAGCCTTTCTGCGGTTTATTGCGCAGACTTTCGATGGTTTGGTAGGGGAAAGTGACTCGGCTGTTGCCTCCGAACGCTTCCACAACAGTCAGATTGTCATACTGAACCGGGAAAAATGTCTTCGTGTGCGTTGCGCGAATATGGTAACCCTCAAGCGCGCTTTCAATGAACAGCTTCCAGTTGGCGTCCACGTCCATTTCATCGATTTCGACAAGCTCGTAGTTATCAGGAATAATTTGGGGAATGAGGTCCAAGCTGGATGCCGTCGTATCTGAAGCTTCTTGGCCGACATACACCAGACCATTGATTTCTTTGCTCGGCACAGGAACAAGACCACTCGTTTTGGTGTCAACTTCGGGAAAGCCGCTACCATGCGTGATGTTCTTCAACTGACCGTCCAAAGCATAAGCCCACCCATGATAAGGGCAAACGAGAACGCGCTTACAGCCATGGCCTTGTGCCAATTGCACCCCGCGATGGCGGCACGCAT
>JABGTH010000328.1 GCA_018647275.1 Paracoccaceae bacterium | reverse complement strand
GCCAAAGGCGGTGGCGTGGGCCAGCCGTTTCTGGGGTATGGTCAGTCAGGCGTTCGTAGCCCAAAATATAACCGTGATCGTAAACACCTGCGCCCATCATACGGGTGCGGATTGTGACGTTGTCCATCGCCTCAAGTTCAGCCGTGATCTCGGTGACGAAGTCCGCGGCAGACTTACCGTCAATCGTACCACCATCCACAACCGCGCGACCACCCAAGTGGGCGGTTTGCTCGGCCAAGATGACCTTGGCACCCGAGGCCGCTGCGGCTTTGGCCGCTTGAAGACCAGCGATACCGCCACCGATGACCAAGACGTCACAGAAGGCATAAAAGTGTTCGTATGTATCCGCGTCGCGATCCGTGGCTTTGGGGGCCGCGCCAAGGCCAGCGGCGTGGCGGATGATTGGCTCGTAGACGTGTTTCCAGAAAGAGCGCGGGTGAATGAACATTTTGTAATAAAAACCAGCGGGCATAAAGCGGCTTAGCTTCGCATTCAACGCACCCACATCATATTCAAGGCTGGGCCAATGGTTCTGACTTTTGGCTTTGAGACCCTCAAACAATTCAGTCGTGGTGACACGTTGATTTGGCTCAAACTTACTACCCTCGCCCGTTTGGACCAGTCCGTTTGGTTCCTCAGCCCCTGAAGCCACAACGCCGCGTGGGCGGTGATATTTGAACGAACGCCCCATCAGGACCTGATCATTGGCCAGCAAGGCAGAGGCAAGCGTGTCACCCTCAAACCCTTTGAGGGTTGTGCCGTTGAAGCTAAAGCTAAGCGCTTTGGTTTTGTTTAGCAGGCGGCCGCCTGTAGCAATACGTGTGCTCATGATATTTGGCCTTGGATTGTGCAGAGCGCTTGGGGGCCTCCGGCGGGGATATTTTCAGAAAAAAAGAAGGTCATGAGAACGCCCCCCATGACCAGCCTGGCCGTTTGGCCGAGATGAGGTCGCAGATCTCTTTTGGCGGCTCATAGGTTTGGGCGGAATATGTGCCGAATACTTCGAGGGTCATGGTGCAACGCGCGGCGTGGAACCATTTTCCGCAACCGTTGTTGTGACGCCAGCGTTCAAGGTGAACGCCCTTGGGGTTTTGACGCATGAACATGTAGTTCTCGAAATCCTCCTTTGAGGAGTCTGGGCCAAAGCGCTTTAGATGCGCCTCACCGCCTGCGTGGAATTCGGTTTCTTCTGCAGTGACGCCACAGCATGGGCAGTTTAGGATCAGCATGAACGCTCTCCTTTGAGTTTTCTCTTAATCAGGCACAAAGTTTGGCTTGTTAGGTTCATCAGTGTGCCACCCCTGCTGCTACGCTTTCATCGATAAAGCGGCCCTCGATGAAGCGTTCCATGCCGAACTCGTCAGTCAGGGGCGAATGTCCTTTGGCCATCAGCTCGGCCATGGCCCAGCCAGACCCTGGGATCGCTTTGAACCCGCCAGTGCCCCAACCACAGTTGATGAACACGCCGTCCACTGGTGTTTTGGATAGGATCGGGGAGCGGTCCCCTGTGACGTCCACAATTCCACCCCATTGGCGAAGCATTTTGAGGCGTGACAGCATCGGGAAGGTCTCGTTCAACGCCCGTACCGTTTCCTCCACATGGTGGAACGATCCACGTTGGGTATAGTTGTTGTAGCCATCTGTCCCGCCGCCGATGACCATTTCGCCCTTGTCGGATTGTGACAGGTAGCCGTGCACAGTGTTGGCCATGATGACCACGTCCATTGCCGGTTTGATCGGCTCGGACACCAACGCCTGTAGGGCCACGGATTCTAAGGGCAAACGGAAGCCCGCCATATTGGCCAGATCGCCGGAATGCCCCGCGACCACAATGCCCAGCTTATCGCAATCAATTGCGCCTTTGGTGGTGTCGACGCCAACCACCTTGCCACCTTCGCGGCGGATGTTGGTGACTTCGCATTGCTGGATCACGTCCATGCCCATGTCAGAACAGGCCCGCGCGTAGCCCCATGCCACCGCATCATGACGGGCCGTGCCACCGCGTGCTTGCCATAAGCCACCTAAAACGGGGTAACGAGGCCCCTCAAGGTTGATAATCGGGCAGAGTTCTTTAACTCGTTGTGGGTTGATCCATTCTGTTGGAACCCCCTGCAAGGCATTTGCGTGTGCTGTGCGCTGATAGCCACGGACTTCGTGATGGGTCTGGGCCAGCATGATCACGCCGCGCGGGCTGAACATCACGTTGTAGTTCAGGTCTTGGGACATCGTCTCATATAAGGAGCGCGATTTCTCATAGATCGCCGCAGACGGGTCTTGAAGGTAGTTTGAGCGAATGATGGTCGTATTGCGCCCTGTGTTACCCCCACCAAGCCAGCCTTTTTCGATTATGGCGACATTGGTGATGCCAAAATTTTTGCCCAGATAATAGGCCGTGGCAAGGCCGTGGCCACCTGCCCCAATGATGATCGCATCGTATTTCGTCTTTGGCTCGGGTGCCCGCCACGCGCGTTCCCAGCCTGAATGGTAGCGGGTTGCTTCACGGGCAATGGCAAAGGCTGAATAGCGTTTCATGGGCGTGGCTTTCGAATAAGGATCAAAGTTGCATCTGGCGGGATTCGCAGGTGTGGCTTACCTTGAACTTGTTTTGGGTGACATACAAAAAAAGAGGATACTCTGCGCGGCACTTTTTTGCAATTTTGCGACACCGCGACATTAGGCTACAACACACGCCGATCAAATGACTGTGGGTTGCTGCAACACGCGTCCAATTGCCCCTTTTTTTTAAACCTCTACGCAGTTACACCACAAATAACCACAAAAGGGCGATCACATGGCGTTTTGGATTACTACGGTTTTATTGGCTTTGGTCGTTGCAGCGCTGTTTGCCATTGCGCTGATGCGTCGCGCGGACCAATCCACTGGGGCTGGTGATTATGATATGCGGGTGTACCGTGATCAGTTGGCCGAAGTGGATCGCGATCTGGAACGAGGTGTTTTGACGCAAGACGATGCCAAACGTGTGCGCACCGAAGTGTCGCGTCGTATCTTGGCTGCTGATGCCGAACGCACCGTCGATACGGACTTCACACGCGGCGCACCTAAACTTGTCGCTGCTGTCGTTGCACTTGTTTTAGTTGGTGGCAGTTTGGCCCTTTATAAAGGCATTGGGCCGCTTAAAGGTCTAGGCGCACCCGGCTATAGCGACTTGGCTTTGGCCGATCGCATCGCATTCGCAGACTCTTTGCGCGAAACCCGCCCATCTCAAGCACGCGCCGAAGCCAGCCTCACTGATTTACCCCCAGTTGCTGAGTTTAATGCGGATTATCTGCAGCTTGTCCAAACCTTACGGGACACTGTTGCTGAACGCCCTGATGACATACAAGGCCTTGCTTTGCTTGTGCAAAACGAATCCAACTTAGGCCATTTTATAAGTGCCTATCAGTCACAGGGGCGCATTATTGAGCTGAAAGGTGAAACCGCGACCGTTGAAGATTTTACTGGTTATGCTGATCTGTTAGTTCTTGCGGCGGGTGGATATGTGTCCCCAGAAGCAGAACAAGCCGCCCGCGCTGTTCTAACCCGCGATCCTAACAATGGTATTGCGCGTTACTATGTCGGCCTGATGTTGGCACAAACTGGGCGGCCTGACATGGCATTTCGCATTTGGGATCGCCTTTTGCAGATTGGCCCTGAAAGCGCGGTATGGATTGCGCCCATCCTAGAGCAGATCCCCGAAATGGCGCAACGTGCTGGTGAAAACTATCAAATTCCAACAATCGGCAATGGCCGCCCGGACCCTCCTACCAATGGCCCAACAGCTGCGGACATCGAAGCTGCAGCTGAAATGTCGGGGACTGAACGCCTTCAAATGATCGAAGGTATGGTATCGGGATTGTCTGATCGCCTTGCCACAGACGGCGGTCCCGCGGAAGATTGGGCGCAGTTGATTGGTGCATTGGGTGTACTTGGGCGCACGGATCAGGCATTTTCTATCTACAAGAATGCTGAAACCGTGTTTGCCGATGATCCGTCCAGTTTGGACCTGATCACACGAGCTGCACAACGCGCTGGAGTGGCCGAATGATACTGGAAGACGTCACAGAGTTCAGCGCAGCACTTAAGCCGATGCGCCCGATCATTGGATTGGATTTGGGAACCGTTACCATTGGGTTGGCCGTCTCTGATACCTTTCTCGGAGTTGCTTCTCCTTTGGAAACCATCAAGCGTAAGAAATTCGGACTAGATGCCGCACGCCTGATTGAAGTCATTGAAAAGCGAGAGATCTGCGGTTTAGTCCTTGGACTTCCGCGCAACATGGATGGATCAGAAGGGGCGCGGTGCCAATCCACCCGTTCCTTTGCGCGCAACCTTGAAAAGCTATGGCCAGGTCCGATCACATTTTGGGATGAGCGACTGAGCACAGTGGCAGCTGAGCGTGCTTTGCTCGAGGCTGATACATCCCGCAAACGCCGCTCTGAGGTCATTGACCACGTCGCAGCGGGCTTTATCCTGCAAGGACTGTTAGACCGCTTACAAGTCCTGAGGAGGGCATCATGACGACCCCTCCACCTCCAGTTTGGCGGCGCAACGAAATTGAAAGCCCGTGCATTCAAATCTGTGTAGTGCACCCCGAAACACGGCTGTGTACTGGGTGCAATCGTTCCATAGATGAAATTGGCCGCTGGTCGAAAATGCACCCTGATGAGCGCTCAGAGATCATGGCAGAGCTGCCGACCCGCCAATCCACCCCCAAAGGGCGGCGCGGTGGTCGAGCCGCGCGACTAAAACGTTAGTTACCCCATCAACGCTTTTCGCAACATGTTTACCGCGACCAGTACGAGGAACACACCAAACGCGCGCTTCAAGGGTTTAGCGTCCATCGAATGCGCCAGTTTCACTCCCCACGGGGCAGTGACCAACGTCATGGCAATGATGATCACGAACGCGATCAGATTGACCGCCCCAATGGTAAGTGGCGGTACATCCATATTCATATCGACGAAAAGAAAGCCAATTACTGCAGGCACGGCAATAACAACGCCGAACCCTGCAGCCGTAGCGACTGCGCGGTGAATAGCCGTGTTGAACAGGCTCATCAACGGCACGCCAAAGCTGCCCCCACCTATGCCCATCAATACAGACATAAACCCAACCAATGGCGATAAAACGATCCGCAGCGGCCCTTTTGGCATCGCCTGTCCCAGACGCCACTCTGCACGTCCAAAGCTCATGTAAACACCGACGGTCAGCGCCAGAACGCCAAAGATCGCTTGCAGAGTGGTGGAACGCAGTTGCGAAACAACCAACATGCCGACAACAGCGCCCAAAGCAATACCAGGAGCCCAGCCGCGCAAAATATCCCAATCAACAGCACCCTTTTTATGGTGGCTGTGAACTGAGCGCATGGATGTTACGATTATCGTCGCCAATGAGGTTGCCAGACACATCTGCATCAATTGCGAACCATCATAACCAAGCGTCTGAAATGCATAGAAGAATGCAGGCACAAGAACGATACCACCGCCGACCCCTAAGAGCCCAGCAAGGACGCCAGCAAAGGCACCAATGACCAAAAGAACAACAAGCATTTGGATCAACAACATCGTCTCTGGCATGATATTTCCTTTGAGTTAGCCCGCTTGTGCGGCTTCGACTTCTAGAGCAGTCTGCGCCATTTGCGCGAGCGCCGCCAGAACCAGTTCGGGCCCTGCACCCGGTTTATTGCCATCATCAGACAGCATACGTCGCCACCCACGTGCCCCAGGGCGACCCGCAAACAAGCCCAACATATGACGGGTCACTTGGTTTAGACGGCCACCTGCCGTCAAATGGGCTTCGATATAGGGTAACATTTTGTGTACGGCTTGTTCTGCGGTCGTTACCTCGCCGACGCCAAAGATGATCGGATCCGCAGCGCTTAGGATGTCACTGGCCTGATGATATGCAGCACGGCCAACCATGACACCGTCCAATCCATTTTCTAAGAAATCAAATGCCTGTTCGAGCGATGTCACACCACCGTTCACAGAAATATGCAAATTGGGGAAATACCCCTTCATCTTGTGGACCAATTCATAATCCAAAGGTGGCACTTCACGGTTTTCCTTCGGGCTCAGGCCTTTTAGCCACGCCTTGCGCGCATGAATTGTCACACGTTCGCACCCTGCCCCTACGATCCGCGCTAGAAACTCAGGAAGGACCTCCTCAGGATCTTGATCGTCAACACCAATGCGGCACTTAACAGTCACCTCAACGTCTACTTCGGCGCGCATAGCCGCCACGCATTCGGCAACCAACGCTGGGTGTTTCATTAACACAGCACCAAACGTCCCCGATTGAACACGATCAGACGGGCAACCAACATTCAGGTTAATCTCGTCATACCCAACATCTGCCCCCATGCGCGCAGCCTTGGCCAATTCAACCGGATCAGAACCGCCAAGTTGCAACGCCACAGGGTGTTCAGCCACGTCATGGTCCAACAAATGCATTGCTCCACCACGTACAAGTGCGGGGGATGTGACCATCTCAGTATACAGCAAAGCTTGCCCACTTAATTGACGATGCAGATAGCGGCAGTGCCGATCCGTCCAATCCATCATGGGCGCAACGGATAGGCGTGCAGAGCGCGAGACGCTGGATTTATTTGTTTTCATCAGCTTTTCCGGTGCCTGAAGCAAATTGTTTTATCCGCCGCACTGAGGTCGCGACCCGACTGCGTTGGTTCAAAAGTGCAACTATCAGAAAATTGGTTCTAGACAAATGGAAACGAAGCGAACAATCCTTCGAGTTGGATCGATATAGCTTTGCATTAAAATGCAAAGATAACGTATTTGTCTTTAACTCCCCCTCGCGAACGCCACCGCACCAAAGTTAATAGCATCATTCCAAAGGAATATAACGATGGTTTCACTAACCCTAGGAATGATTGCGGCCTGTGCATGGGGTATCCACGATATTTGCATCCGCTTTGTGTCTCAACGTGGCGGTATTCTCCCTGCGATTGCGACAGTTATGTTGGCTGGATCGCTAGTCTTGTTCCCAATTTCAGGTGCCCTTGGGGATTGGGAGGCGATGACGCCTACTAGCTTTGGGTTCAGTGCCCTAAGCGGCTCAATTTACCTTTTAGGCTGCATCGGCCTTTATAAGGCTTTCGGAATTGGTCCCGTACGTTTGGTTGCACCAATTGTTGGCTCATACCCAATTCTGTCGATCGGTTGGGCCGCTCTGATGGGACAGCCTGTGATTTGGGATCAGTGGCTAGCCGTTGGCGGCGTGATAACAGGTGTCGCTATTGTCAGCATGTTGTCCGACCATTCCGAAAGCGAAGGTTCCCAAAAGGCTGCCATTGGCTGGTCCTTGGTTGGTGCAGGGGGATTTGCGATGGCATTCTCTGTTGGGCACCTCGCGACCCAAGCAGGCAGCGAGCTGCCTGTAATTCTTGTGACGCGGTTGACAGCGGCCACCGGTGCTGTTGCATTGTTGGCTCTTTCGGCCGGTCCCATATTACCTGATCGAAGCGCATGGCCTCTATTGGCGCTTATGAGTCTTCTGGATGCCGTTGCACTGGGCATCGTCATCGCAGCTGGCAACCTACCCCGTCCAGAATTTGCAGCCGTTGCAGCCTCGACTTTTGGAATGATCACAATTATTCTAGCATGGTTGTTCTTGAAAGAACGCATGACCCCAGGCCAATGGTTTGGCGTTGCGATCTGCTTTTTCGGGATTGGCTATCTGGCGCTTTAGTTGCCAACCAGCGAAGGCAACCACAGCACAATGCCTGGGAATGAAACCAATAACGCTATTGTCACGGCATCAGCCAAGAAGAAGGGCATCACACCTTTGAAAACGTCCTGAACGGTCAGGTCATCGCGCACACCAGCTACAACAAAACAGTTAAGGCCGATGGGCGGGGTGATCAAACAAAATTCTGCCATTTTGACCACCAATATCCCGAACCAGATGGCACACATTGTGCCCGACATGCCAAAGGCACTGTCAGCAGCCGTCACGTATTCGCCTCCATTCAGCGCCATGACTGCGGGGTAAACCACAGGCAAGGTAAGCAACAGCATTCCAATTGCATCCATGAACATGCCCAAAACCGCATAGGCCAAAAGGATGCAAATCAAAATCGTGAGCGGTGCCATATCTAGCGATACGATCCAATCCGAGAAGGCGTCTGGCAGTTTGGCGAACCCGAGAAAGCGCACATAGATCAGCACGCCCCAGATAATGGTAAAAATCATCACCGTCAGTTTGGCCGTTTCAAGAAGGGCTTCTTTCAACTGGCCCCAGCGCATACCGCGATACATCGCCATAACGAAGACGATAAAGGCGCCAATCGCTCCGCCTTCGGTCGGGGTGCCCCATGCATCGCCAAAGGGGTTGTAGACAAAGAAAATGATGATCACGACAACTAAGACAATCGGCAAAGCCGGCGGCAGGGACTCAAAGCGTTGCTTCCATGTAAAGCCACGCACCGGTGGGCCGACGTTTTTGAAGGTCATCGCAATCCCGATGATCAAGATCGCATATACTACCGCCGAAAACGCACCTGGGATAAAGCCCGCGAGCAGCAGCTTTCCCACGTCTTGCTCAACGATAATCGCGTAGATCACTAGGATCGCAGAGGGCGGGATAAGCGAGGCCAACGTGCCCCCCGCCGCCACAACACCGGCTGCGAATTGTTTGTTATAGCCGATTTTCAACATCTCTGGGATGGCGATACGGGCGAACACGGCAGCCGTAGCCACCGAAGCACCAGACACCGCGGCAAAGCCCGCTGTCGCAAATACGGTTGAAACAGCCAAGCCACCCGGGACCCATGCGAACCAGCGTTTGCAGGCCTCGAACAGTGCGGTTGTCAGTTTGGCGTAATAAGCCAAGTATCCTATCAGGATGAACACGGGGATCAATGACAGAACATTAGCGCTGACCTTTGATTGCGGCGTTAAGCCTGCAATACGCACGCTGACTTGCAGCGCTTTGCCAAACTTCTCAGGGGCATAATCATACCCATTCCACCTCAGCCAAACGAGGCCTACAAAGCCCGCCATACCTGCAGCAAAGGCCACGCGCATACCCAGCAACACCATGACCAGCATACCGCCACTGACCCACAATCCGATTGAAATGCTATCCATCAGTCTGCTCCCTCATGTGCACGCGCTTCGATCGCGGCCTGTTCAGCCACCGACAAGGTCAAAGGAACGCCAGCAGGATTTTCAAGGCCAAATACAAATGCACGGCCATATCCCAATGCCTGCAAAATCAAGCGCAGCGACAGAACGCCAAATGCAAACGGAACGACCAGCTTGGATGGCCATAGCGGAAGATAAATATCGGTGGTGCTGTCTTTACTGCACAGCGGGCGTGCACAGTCAAAAGAGCGCATAAAATGATCCCAAGATCCCCAAGTCAGAGCAACCATTAGGATCAGGATCATTAGAACAGAGATCAGCTCGAACAACCAAAGTGTACGACCACTTAGCTTGGAAACCAACATATCCATGCGGATGTGTGTGCCATCGCGTTGGACATAAGCAACGCCCATAATAGCGATAATTGGCATCGCGCTCTCGATCAGGTCAACGTAGCCCATCATGGGCGCACCAAAAAATTTACGGGTCGTGACGGAGTACGCGGCCAAGAACATTAGTGAAAAAATCGCAAGGCCGCTGATTAACGCGCAGAACCGCTCCAGTGGCAACAATGCCCGATCCAATCTACTTAGCAGACTGGAATCCTCCAGTACCGCAGCTGATCCTGCCATTGGGCTACTCCCCCCGAGTATGTTTTAGATAGTTAGGCCGCCCCAATTTGCGGGACGGCCAATTGATAGGAAGTGACGCTTAGTTTGCAGCTTTGGCTTCTGCCAAAGTCTTCACAACTAGGTCATATAGCTCTTGGCCTGGTAGGCCTTGCGCTTCCATGTCTGCGATCCATTCGTCACGGATCGGGTCAGCGGCTTTGGCGCGGAATTTGGCGATTACGTCATCGCTAATTTCAACCTTTTGAACGCCTTTTTCTTCCAACACAGCATCCCAACGGCCCAACAATTCACCGTAGTTGGCCAAATAGTGATCCAACGCTTCTGGGATTGAGCTATCGAGTGCTTCACGTTCTGCATCAGACAGATCGTCATAAGCATCGATGTTCACAACAACTGGGCAGTTCACGGTTCCTGGGTTCAGGTTGGCAGTCCACCAAGTCGCTTGATTAATTGTGCCAAATGACAGGTGCGCGTGTTGTGCGAACGCAACCGTATCGACCAATCCACCTTCCATAGCTTGATATGCTTCAGTCGCTGTTACAGATGTTGGAACACCACCAACCGCTGAAAATGCTTTGCCGATACCGCCAGTTGCACGAACGCGCATACCTTCGAAATCAGCCAAAGTTTGACGTGGCTCGCCAGTACCAACCAAGTTATATTGTGGCATTGGTGACGTCATCAACAGCTTAGCATTCCATTGCGCCATTTCTTCAGTCGCGGCTGGGTGTGCGTAAACTGCTGAAGATACGGCAACTTCTTGGGCAAGATTTTCAACGCCCAAGAATGGCAGTTCCAAAACAGTTACAACACGGTTTTTGTCCCGGTGATAACCGGCACAGAACTGGGCCATCTCGAATGCACCAATGCTGATTCCATCAAGGTTTTCACGGTTCTTAGAAAGACCGCCATAGCTCACGTTCATTGTGAACTCGCCATTGGTCTTCTCAGAAACCAACTCAGCCAACTTCTCAACGTGCTCTGTAAATGCGCGGCGCTTGCCCCAGACAGATACGTTCCATTCGGTCGCAGCCGCTTCTAGTGCGAATGTAAACGAGATTGTGGATGCAACAGCACCCAATACGAATTTGTTCATTTTTCTCTCCCAAGTTTGCGGAACTGATTGTCAGAATGCAGCGTCCCACCTGAAGAGAGGCTAGCGCGAGCCTGCTGGTCTGCCAAGTGTTATTACGTGACTAGGTGTTTAATCAGTTAGGATAATTAATTGTTTGTTCTGCTGAAAATTTAAGCACTTACGAAGTTATCACGGCCCCAGTGTACGTAATACTCACCATCCATCAACCTTTAAAATCGAACCAACTGTCTTCGCGTCTCAGCGCAGATCGTTAACTCGAGGCCTTGAGTAATAGAACCTTGCAACAGCTTTAATTGCAGCGTTCACGCAGCGCTATAAAGTCACCGCTGTATGCCAATAGTTGGCCAGCAACTGTTATCGAGTAAAGTACACCACCACTATATGTTTCGCCTTCGCCAGTGCATTGGAGATCATAAAGGATCGAGTTTCCCATATCTCTCAATTGTGTTGCCTAAACCATTTCACAGGTCGACTCCCAATAATTGGCCTGATTGCCAGAAATTGTGAGGCGAAAGTCGCTAAACTCTAAGGAACACGTTTCCTTGGAGGCGTCCCACGTACCTTCAAATGGACCAGCCATCACGGTGGTTGAACCGAGGCTAAGCAACATTGTCGCAGCAGCAATGCACATATTTTATCCCATTGAGTTGTCTTGATTGTAAAACTGCACACTAAAACCCGCTTTACATCTGGCAATCATAGCCGCCATCGACAGGTTGATTTTGTCGCGCAAATTCGATCCGACGAGTTGGAATCTCAATCACAAATCCACCGTTGGCCCAAGCCCAAATTCCCTGTTCTTTTTTACCTGACAAAGCATCACAGTCTTTATCAAGATAGATTGCCTCATTCGCACTCTTAAGTGCGGCACCATGGGCATTTTGCGTTGCAATGTAGGTGGAGCCATCAGACCCCTCGTAACCAAAAGAGGACCCCGCAATAAGAGCCAGTGAAGCAACTGCTAGCATGAAGATGTTCTTACGCATTAAATTTTTAGGCCTATTTGCATCGAGGATGTTAGGTTGTTCTGAGGTCCAGTCATCGACAATACGTAAAAAAACGATCTTCAGATACTACACAAAATGAGGGGCTGCCTTCCTAAGCTTGGAACGCCCCCAAGTCCTAGTCGATTCT
>JABGTH010000332.1 GCA_018647275.1 Paracoccaceae bacterium | reverse complement strand
TTGATTGTACCGCCAGTTTCTGGATCAGAGAATGCGACATCGTATGTGATCAATCCAATGGAGCCGGATTGTGAGTATTCCCGCAATTCGGACGTTAAAGTTGTTGAGTTGACGTTGACGTCCTTTAGGCTGACCTTTGCTCTGGCAAAGTCAGGGCCAATAGTTTCGTCATAGACGGTTAGGTTGTCCAACGTTATATCCAGCGCATTTGCAGAGTAGGCGTAATTAAAATTGTCGGGGTCGCCAGTCACGACCATGTTCAAACCGTCTTGGTGGTATCCTATTGATGCGCTAACTGCTTCTCCGGATTCCAGGGTCAAATCAACGTCGAATATTGGTTTCTCGGGAATGGATATGCGAACACTTCCATCGCCTTGTTCTGTGAATTGGATTTCTAGTATCTTGGCATTTATGCTGTCGTTACCTAAAGCAAAATTTATCTTTATTTTAACGTTTGTGATTGTCAGCACATTTCCGGAAACAGATTCATTTGCACTAATTTCATGCCCCATCGAAGTCATGTAACCTTGCCAGTTCTCCCAAACGTTGGCGTTTGTGACATCGGCAAAGCCGGCCGTTGTACCAAACAAAAGGCTAACGGCCGTCGTGAAATAAATTTTTGAAAACTTAGACATCAATTAAATTCCTGATCTTTCGGAGAAACAGTTAGGTAGTTTATGATTTAAAAGGCAGCGGTGGGGTCAAGGGTGCAGGACGCTAGACGCGCAACCTTTCGCAGATTATTAAATAAGCACAGTCTTTGAATTTTAAAGGGTTTCGAAAATGAACGTAGCAGGAAAAACCGTTGTAATTACAGGTGCAAGCCGTGGAATTGGTGCGGAAGCTGCAGGTGTCTTTGCTGCTGCTGGTGCAAATGTTGTGCTGATAGCGCGTACTTCGGATGCGATCGAAAACCTTGCGGCTGAGATCGGTGAGCAAGCCATAGCACTAACCTGTGACGTAGCTAGCTATGCTTCGATTGAAGGTGTTATTGCAAAGGCCAAAGAAACCTTTGGCAGTGTCGATATCTTGATTAACAACGCAGGTGTAATCGAACCGATCGCCCACCTCGCGAGTTCAGACCCAGATGAATGGGGCACCGTCATTGATATCAACCTGAAGGGCGTATTCAACGGCATGCGGGCTGTCTTGCCGATGATGATCGCCTCGGGTGGCGGTAGCATTCTTACGATCAGTTCAGGTGCAGCGCACGGCCCTGTTGAGGCGTGGAGCCATTACTGTGCTTCCAAAGCTGCGGTAAAAATGCTGACTGAGTGCGTTCACAAAGAAAACGGTGCTGATGGCATCCGTGCGATTGGGCTTTCACCGGGGACGGTTGCGACCCAAATGCAGGTGGAGATCAAGGCGTCTGGGATCAATCCCGTCAGCCAATTGGACTGGGACGTTCATATTCCAGCGGATTGGCCCGCGCGCGCATTGCTTTGGATGTGTGGTTCGGATGCTGATCAATACTGTGGCCAAGAGCTATCGTTGCGGGACGAAGATTTGCGCAAACGGGTTGGCCTGATTTGATTGACCTAGCTAAATTAAACGGCATTTGGACCATCACCATTAATCGCCCTGAAAAGGCGAATTCTCTGACGCTCGAGATGCTAACTGAGTTGGCGTTGATTGCTGAAAGCGCAGGGGATGCGAAGGCGGTTATCATCACTGGCGCTGGCAAAGTTTTCAGTGCGGGTGCTGATCTGGATCAGGCGCATGCTGGTTTGGCAGTATCAGATATTTGGGAACGTTTGTCCGGAGCCATCGAGAACTTGCCATGCCTGACCATTGCGGCATTGAACGGGACACTTGCGGGTGGCGCGACGGGGATGGCATTGGCTTGCGATATTCGTATTGCCGTCCCAACGGCTAAGTTCTTTTATCCAGTGATGAAGTTGGGCTTCTTGCCACAACCCTCTGACCCCAAACGGATGACCGCTTTGATTGGGCCCGCACGAACCAAATTTATTTTGATGGGTGGTCAAAAAATCACCGCATCTGAGGCGCTTGATTTTGGGTTGGTTGAATGGCTGGTTGAACCTGAAGAATTGATAGATTGTGCAAACGACCTTTGTCACGATGTTATGAATGTGAGCCCTGAAATAGCCCAAGGAATAAAGGCTATGTGCCGCTAACCCTTGCGCCAAGGCCTCAGGCACTGCATTGACAGCATTAAATTGGTAAAGGTGAAACCATGTTCGGTATAAATTTAGAAACACAGCCAGAAATTGTCCAAACGGCTGCCGGATATCTGGTTCAAGGTTGGGAGCTTGCGGCAAGTTGGTTGCTTAGCCCAGTAGCTTGGTCACAGTTTGATTTGTTGGTTGTTGCGTACTTGGCTGCGGTCTTGGTTGCGCGCCGCCTTAGCCCGTTTTTGGAAAACCTCCTAAATCCAGGTGACAGCACAAACATTCTTGTGCAACTGCGCCGTTTCGTCATGCAGTTCTTACCACTGCTCTTGCCGTTATTAGCGTACGGACTCGCAGGCATTGGAGAGGGGATTGTACGATCCTTGTTCGACAGTGGTGCTGTGATTGCCTTTGGTAAACGGGTCTTCTTGTTCCTGGCCGTGCGGGTATTGGTTCCATCGATCATTACCGATCAGTTGCTCAAAAAAATTGGCAAATTCGTATTTATCCCGATTTTTGCACTTTATGTGCTGGGCCTCCTGGATTTGGCACAAGAAGAGCTAACCGCCACCGAAGTTGCCGTCGATAACATCAAGTTTTCCGTCATGGCATTGGTACGTGGCCTGATTGCTGGTTCTTTGCTGTTTTGGTTGGGCGGATGGTCCAACCAGCAGTCGGCGAGCTTCATCCACAAGCAAGAAGAAATGCGCCCATCTTTGCGCCAATTGGCAAGCAAGACGGTTGAGTTCATGATCTTCGGCATCGCCTTCTTACTGCTTATGAATATCATGGGTATTAATCTTAGCGCGCTCGCTGTTTTGGGTGGTGCAATCGGTGTTGGTCTAGGCTTTGGCCTGCAAAAGATTGCGTCCAACTTTATCTCTGGTGTGATCCT
>JABGTH010000330.1 GCA_018647275.1 Paracoccaceae bacterium | reverse complement strand
GCCGAATTTGGTGGTGACAACTTTGAAGTCGTAACGATCGCAACAGGTCGCAACACCCCTGCGGGCATTGCAAAATTCTTCTTGGATTCAGGGATTACAAACCTTCCACGGTATCAGGACCCCAAGCAAGCACTTGCCAGCCAAATGGGTATTTTGGGATTGCCTATCACAGTGATCATGGACCCAAACGGCGAAGAGATCGCAAGACTGCGTGGCGATGCCAATTGGTCGTCTGACAGCGCAAAAGCGATAATCGTAGAGCTTGTCAAATCCGAGTGAGTGGTGCCACGAGGTTCATTATCGCAGCTTCAGTCGCTGAAAGGTTACGACGAGCGTAGCCACTGTAAGTATGAGAATCACATTCCAAGTCAGGGA
This sequence comes from Paracoccaceae bacterium, assembly GCA_018647275.1. Classification (GTDB taxonomy): domain Bacteria; phylum Pseudomonadota; class Alphaproteobacteria; order Rhodobacterales; family Rhodobacteraceae; genus Ascidiaceihabitans. The sequence continues at coordinate 2,259 of JABGTH010000330.1, read as the reverse complement.
ATTGCGCAACCGCCGTTTGCGATCAAACCCCTCAAGTGTCTTGAGGGCTGCACTAGCTGGATGGAAGCTTTGGGTTTCCACTCCGTTTGCCCAGAGCATTTGATGATTAGACAGCAGCAAGTGGATATACTTCACTTCCTGAACGGTCACATTAACCGTCACAGACTTACCGTTGATCAAATCCTTTGCCGCGACCAAGATTTCGGGCGTATTGAACATGGCCATTACCTCATCCTCTTGGATCAACATCCGGTGGCTTGGAGAAACGAATAGCTCTTCATCGGGACGCTCGACACCAAGTGCGCCCATGCGAATTGGACGCAAGTGTGGCATCGCAAACATGCTTGCCCCAGTCATGCGACGCGCACCTTTCCAAACGATTTCTTGCGCACCATTGTCTTTGGTCTGAACCATGTCGCCTTCACGAAGGTCCTGCACCAAGCGCGAACCTTCAGGTGTGCGAATGCGTGTTCCGGACGTTAAGCAAATTACGCCACCGCTTTCGTGGCCCATTGGGTTGGCTGAAACCACACCCAACGCATTTTGCAATGCACGTTGGAATTGCGAGAGGCCTGATTGTGGTCCAACAAAAACAAGATCGACACCGGCAGCCACTTCAGTTTTACTAGCGAGGAAATGTGTATGCGCCCAAACGAAGTTCGATGATTTCACCAATACCAGATGGCAATTGCACTGACCATTCAGGCCCAACACGCGAGAAGACTCGACAGAGCCACTGCGCCAGCGATCTTTACCATCTCCGATAAAGTTATTCGTTATCAAGCGACCATACCCGTTGCGAGTGAAGTCACCTGCTTAAGCTGAGGCCAAGGAGATCAGTAGGGTTACAAGGGGGGGTAAAAAAGAAGCATAAATTTATCCGGTCTCAAATGCCCTCCCGAGCGAGACAACCGGCAGTGAGACAAATGCGTTCGCGTTAGCAAAAAGCCGCCTTGCGGTCCGTATTTTCGCAGTAGTGTGGTAAGATGAACATCGCATGATCGAGGTACTAAAACGGCATCGTTTACAGTTAGCCAGTTACAGAACCCCAATTTCAGCAAGGGCTCTGTTCAATTCGTCTGGCAGCGGCTCTTCTTGACTGCGACCTTTAGGCAAATCAATCGGTGCATCTTCAACCTTGAGGTACCGCCAGCCTTGAAATGGACGCTTTAGGCTAGCTTGTGTCAACACCAGTTCAGGGTCAGATACGATCGAACAACGGCGAATTCCATCAGAGCCAATAAACTCATCTAAGCGTATTATGCGCTGACGACATTGGATCGCTCCTTTGATCACCCAGTAAATTGAGCCGCCATTTAATATTTCCGCTTCGCGCTTGGGCCACATGCGAGTGATGTGATGCGGCAAGCCGTCAACGGTTTGCATCTGGCGAATGGATTGCCAATCCGCCAAACCTTCAACGTTTTCAGTGCCTACTGATAATTTTACTAGATTGATTGCTTTGCTCATCCCCACCCCGTCTAAATGTAGCAACAACTGTCCCCTAGATTTAGTTTGGGTGGAAAGTTTATCAAGTAGTTGTGGAAGTCTGCAAAAACGGGCTACTTAATCTGCAGCAATACGCCCAACGACATCTGAAGGAACCATGCTATGACCCGCTTTTCTGCCCCCATCGCCGAACAAATTTGGGATATGAAATATCGTTTTAAAGAGGCAGATGGCACTCCAAAAGATGTAACCGTTGAAGACTCGTGGCACCGTATCGCCAACGACCTTGCTTCAGTGGAAAAAGACCCAAGTGCATGGGAAGGAAAATTCTATGAGGCTCTAGAGGATTTTAAATTCCTTCCAGCTGGCCGGATTACAGCGGGTGCAGGCACTGCGCGCAAAGTTACTATGTTCAACTGTTTCGTTATGGGCACTATTCCCGATAGTATGGGTGGCATCTTTGATATGCTCAAAGAAGCGGCGCTTACGATGCAACAAGGTGGTGGCATCGGTTACGACTTTAGCACAATCCGCCCTAAGGGCGCAGATGTTAAAGGTGTAGCGGCAGACGCATCTGGTCCTCTGTCGTTCATGGATGTCTGGGACGCGATGTGCCGTACGATTATGTCGGCAGGTTCGCGCCGCGGCGCAATGATGGCAACCATGCGTTGTGATCATCCTGATATTGACGATTTTATCACTGCTAAATCTGACGCGGCCCGCTTACGCATGTTTAATGTGTCTGTTTTGATCACCGACCCATTTATGGAAGCCGTGAAATCTGGCGGTTCATGGGATTTGCTGTTCAAT
>JABGTH010000329.1 GCA_018647275.1 Paracoccaceae bacterium | reverse complement strand
TCAAAGGACTATCCGAAATACGAGGTGGTGGGACAGAAATAGACCTGTCCGGTTTTTGGGTTGGATGTTGGGGGATGGAAGGTGGGTAAATAATCGGGGTTGGGGGATGAGTGGCAGTTAGTAGACTAAAAAGAGTTAGACGTGACACATACGTAATAAATGCCTCTGTAAGTAGATTAAATAAAACCAAACTAAACCTAAGGTTACTCCAAAGCAGCTGTTAAGTACCCATTTAGAATTTGTTGAACTGCACTTTCAGTGAGCATTGACCTTTTCAGACTGTCAAAGGTGACTGCTGAATGGGACCGCCCACCCTGCGCATCCCTCAACACTCCCTGTGCATTCACGCAAACGTGAAAAACCCCTAACTCCCAATTCTTCTGTTAACCTGCGCATGTCTAAATCAGGGTCAATAAAATGAAATATGTAGTCTGGACCGCAATGGCCATCGTATCACTTGTTGTTATCGGCGGCGGTATTGCTAAATTGAGGGGTGTTGAGATGGTCTTGGCCAGCTTCGCGACTCTTGGCCTTCCTGCGATCTCTGGCACGTTCATTGGTCTGTGTGAAATTGCTGGAGGTATTGGTATCTGGTTCCGTCGCACCAGCAAGTATGCGGCTGGCGGTTTGGCGATCATCATGTTGGGCGCGATCTATTACCACGCCTTGCACACGCCAATTATGGAAGGCCTTGTTGCATTCATCATCTTGTTGATCTGTGGTTATATCGTAAAACGTCGCGGCACTGGCATCATTGGCTAAGTGATCGGCGAGGTTTACGAGACAAAATTCAGGCGCGTGATTGGGGAACCAATTGAGCGCCTCTTTTGTGTGTATTGGTAATAATTACTGTGTGGGACCGCGCATTGCTGTGCAATACTCTCATCACACCGTTTTTCATACGCTCCGAAAATGAACAGCTTTAGCTGTCCATTTTCAGGGCGCTTATGAAAGCTTCTTGTGGAATATCGACGCGGCCGAATTGGCGCATCTTCTTCTTACCAGCCTTTTGTTTGTCCAACAGTTTGCGCTTACGCGACGCATCCCCGCCGTAACATTTCGCCGTCACGTCTTTACGCATGGCAGACAGCGTTTCGCGTGCAATCACTTTGCCGCCAATCGCCGCCTGGATAGGGATTTTGAACATGTGGCGCGGGATCAGGTCTTTTAGCTTTTCAACCATCGCACGGCCGCGCGTTTCGGCGCGATCACGGTGCACCATCATGGACAGCGCATCCACAGGTTCGTCGTTCACCAGCACTGACATTTTCACAAGGTTGTCGGTTTGGTAGCCCGTCATTTGGTAGTCAAAGGATGCGTAGCCTTTGGTCACGGATTTCAGGCGGTCGTAGAAGTCGAACACCACCTCGTTCAGTGGCAGGTCATAGACCGTCATCGCCCGTGAACCTGCATAGGTCAGGTCAATCTGCACACCGCGCCGCTCTTGGCAGAGTTTTAACACGTCACCCAAGTATTCGTCCGGCACGAGGATCGTTGCCTTGATCCGCGGTTCTTCGATGTGATCGACCAGCGTGAGGTCGGGCATGTCTGCAGGATTGTGCAGTTCGATCATTGACCCGTCGCGTAGGTACACGTTGTAAACCACCGATGGGGCCGTCGTGATCAGGTCGATATCATACTCGCGTTCGATCCGGTCACGGACCACTTCGAGGTGCAGTAATCCAAGGAAGCCACAGCGAAAGCCAAAGCCCAGCGCAGCGGATGTTTCCATCTCGTAACTGAAGGAGGCGTCATTGAGGGCCAGCTTTTCAATCGCGTCGCGCATGTCTTCAAACAGGGCGGTGTCCACGGGGAACAGGCCACAGAACACAACCGGTTGCGCAGGCTTAAAGCCGGGCAGCGGTTCTACGGTTTTGCGGTCATGGGTGATGGTATCCCCAACGCGGGTGTCGCGGACCTGTTTAATGGATGCGGTCAGAAAGCCGATCTCTCCCGGTCCGAGGGACTCGACCATCTCCATCTGTGGACGGAACACGCCAATGCGGTCCACACCGTGCACGGTACCGTTGGATAGGAATTTGACCTTTTCGCCCTTCTTCAGGCGACCGTCGATGATACGGACCAAGACGATAACGCCCAGATAGCTGTCATACCATGAATCCACCAACATCGCTTTGAGGTCTGCGTCCTCGTCCCCAACGGGAGCGGGCAGATCGTTTACGATGGATTCCAATGTCTCGTTGATACCAACACCGGTTTTAGCAGACACTTGGATCGCGTTCGTTGCTTCGATGCCAATCACATCTTCGATCTGTTCGGCCACACGGGCGCAATCAGAAGCGGGAAGATCGATCTTGTTAAGGATCGGGACAATCTCGTGATCCGCGTCCAAAGCATGGTACACGTTGGCCAATGTCTGGGCTTCGACGCCTTGAGAAGAATCAACCACCAGCAAAGAGCCTTCAACCGCGCGCATTGAGCGGGAGACCTCATAAGCGAAATCGACGTGGCCGGGGGTGTCGATCAGGTTCAAAACGTAATCTTCGCCATTGTTCGCTTTATAGTCGATGCGGACTGTGTTGGCTTTGATGGTGATGCCACGCTCACGTTCGATGTCCATGGTGTCCAGAAGCTGGGCCTGCATGTCACGATCTTTAACGGTACCGGTTTCTTGAATGAGCCGATCTGCGAGGGTCGATTTCCCATGGTCAATGTGCGCGACGATGGAGAAATTGCGGATATGTGAGAGTGGTGTCATGGTGAGGGTATTAGCGGGTTTTGTGGGTTGGTCAATGGTTGGATTGACCCTAGGCTATTGGAATTCCGTTCTTGACCATTTTGGGACAAAAGCCTGTGGTCGTGCACCGCCCGCTCCGTGACAGTCTATACGGAAAAAATAGTTGTTATCTGAATTACTTACATCTGAACATATGCTCTTTCCTCAAACGGACACCTCTTCGAGTTCCTTTATGTACTTGGAGGGTCATGAAAATATAATATCTGGTTTCTACGTTAAGCTAATGCCTGGCAGGCCGCAGCTTCGTCTTTGGGGGTTATTTATTTGATTGGGAATTCTTTTCCCTATCCGAGAGCACTAAATACTGTGCATTTTCGATAGATGCAGGTGTGTTGTTTATAAGAGCAAAATAAAATGAAGTTTCACGTCTGGCTAGGCCCTACTTCGATAGTTCTATTAGAGAATAATGCGCTGATTTTTTATTCTACAGTTCATCGTATTGAAGGATGTTGCCCTCCGAGATATGAACTGGACCTTTCAAACTCTTCCCCGAAGAAGTAAGTGTTGTATCTGCTGAGATGGTTGCCGAAGCCGGAGCATGCTTTTTATATCGCTTTCTTAGCATTGATGCGGCGTTAAGGGCGAAATAAGCGAAGGTTGTTAAGACCGACCTTAAATTTAAAAATTACCTCTCTTTGTTACGTGCCGGTGGTGAGGTTACTTCTCAAAGTAAATTATTGGATTGGTACATTTATGATGGTGAGACTTATACCAAAACTGAAAAAGACAATCCGATACTTAAGTCGATTTCCAACAGGGTTTGTACGGCCTCGGAGCTTTAGAAACGGCTTGTTCAGAGCACATAACTAGCGAAGAGGTGTTCGACGAAAGGAGCGCTTGGTATCAGTTCAAACCCACGTTATAAGGCGAATGAGCAAGGGTCCCGCGTGGGACAACAGTATCGGGCATCAAGATGGGGCAAATCCCACAGTGTCCATTTAGTGATAGGCAAAACATGGTACGTATTTTCACAGCATTTTTCATCATGGCGTTTTTGGCGTCTTGTGGTGGGACGCCTTATTCCAGCAACAATGCGGCGGGTATAC
>JABGTH010000123.1 GCA_018647275.1 Paracoccaceae bacterium | reverse complement strand
GCAGTCATTGACGCCCGCTGGCAATTCAGCAGGGTTGTTGGTGTCAACGATGACGACAGGCGTGTCAGCCGCAACGTCACAAACGATTTCTGGCTTGTCCAGTTTCCAGCGCTTTAGCACAAACAACGCTTCGGTGTTTGGTTCGCCCAACAAGACCGGCTTTGCAGCAACGCCTTTGATCTCGTTCAGGTACCATGCCCAGATGATTGGGCTGCCTGTGCTGTCTGTGTCTGGTGATTTGTGGCCGAAAACGAGCGTTGTCATGGGGACATTCCTGAATATATGTGCGAACTTTTTTGCCTTATAGGCGGCACATATCCACTTGTCACGATCTGAGCCTTGCTATGACGTCACACGCGCTATGCGCTGGGATCATCCAAGGCCAAGTTCTGCCCGTTTCTTCTTTGCCAGCTTGGCGACGACCATGTCGTATGAATAGGTGATGTGATTGCGCAGCTCTGCATCAGACAACCCCGGTTCGGCGTAATGTTGGACCCATTTCAGCCCACGCGACGCAAGGTATGGCGCAGGGCGCAGGCCATCCATGTCTCGTAAAATTTGGAACGCCATGTCCGATACCTTGAACGTAAATGCGGCATCGCTTTCGTGCCAGCCGCTTAGGGCATAAAGTTTGCCACCAACTTTCCACACATCAGAATTGCCCCATTGGATCACATGGGTGGATTGAGGCAGGCTGGCGCAAAAGGCGTTGAATTCATCACGTGTCATAAGTTTAGTTTAGACGCTTGGGTTCTTAGCGCAATTGCTGATAAGTTTTGCCCATGAATACACCACGTGAAACTGATCTGTACGGCCCCGTTAAATCCTTCCTTGAAGGGCAGGGATATGTTGTGAAATCCGAAGTGGCCGCGGCCGATGTGGTGGCTGTACGCGGGGGTGAACCGCCACTGATTGTTGAACTGAAACTGGGGTTTTCGCTGACCTTGGTACATCAGTGTATCGCGCGCCTTGCTGTATCGGACGAAGTTTACATGGCTGTGGCCACGGGCAAGGGCAAACCCTTTGCCAAATCCCTCAAGAACATGACAAAGCTGTGCCGCCGTTTGGGTTTGGGGCTGATCACTGTGCGCCTCAAGGACGCATTGGTGCAGGTGCATTGTGATCCCGGACCCTATGCGCCGCGCAAATCCAAGAAACGTGAAGTGAAAATGTTGGCAGAATTTGCCCGCCGTGTCGGTGATCCCAATGATGGCGGACAAACGCGGGTGGGACTGGTCACGGCCTATCGCCAAGATGCGCTAAAAATTGCGATGTATTTGTTTGAGGTTGGGGCCAGCAAGGGCGCGGATGTGGCGCGCGAAACTGGGGTTGAACGTGCAACGACTATGATGCGTGACGATCACTATGGTTGGTTTGAAAAGGTCGAAAAGGGCGTGTATGGAATTCGGCCCAAAGGGGCAGAGGCCGTGACCAACAGCGGGCAGATTTTGGGCGGGTAGCGCCAGCCTAACTTAGTTTAGTTTTGAAAATGGTTGGGGGTAGACCAGTGTTTCATTCGGGGCATTGGTGCCCTCACCAGCCAGCATCGTGTGGCTGATTGGATAGGGAGTGGTCAATTGCGCAGCGCGCGCTGCCGAAAATCCAGCGCGTTCATAAAACGGCACACCGCCCAAAACGACCACGGTGGATTTGCTAATGCGCGCCCATTCGGTCAGCATCCCCATCATCCGTGTGCCATAGCGGCGTCCCTGAACATCAGGGGCAACCGCAACAGGTGAAAGGCACAGCCACTTTTTCGGGGCGACCATTTTGGACAGGGCATAATAGCCAACGATCCGATCACCCATTGGCAGGACCGTTTCGCCTGCGATTTGGCCGGATTTGCGCAAATTATGCACCAGATCTGCCTCAGCCCCTGTTTCAAATGCCGCGCGAAGCAGTGCATCAACGGCGTCTTCTTCGCCTCTGCGCATTTCACGCGCGTGATCGGGGAACTCTAACATCAGTCTTCGATCGCTTTGATCATGTCAACGCGGGTCGCGTGACGCCCACCTTCAAACTCTGCATCCAAGAACGCATCCACGATCTCAAGCGCGAGGCCCATGCCGATGACCCGTGCGCCAAGTGACAGTATGTTGGCATCGTTATGTTCGCGGATCATGCGGGCGGAAAACGTGTCAGAACACACACCACACCGGATGCCTTTGACCTTGTTCGCGGCCATCATGATGCCTTGACCCGTGCCACATAGAATGACGCCCAATTGGCAATCACCAGAGGCAATTTTGCGCGCCGCCGCTTCGCCGTGTGTGGGGTAGTTGGTGCTTTCGTTGGTGGTCGGACCGATGTCGCTCACCTCATAGCCTTTGGCCTCAATATGTGCGGCAATCGCTTGACGCATTGGAATGTCGGCGTGATCGCTGGAAACGACGATACGGGTTTTTGAAGTCATGGTGGTGGGCTTTCTGATTGGCACTGTAGGGTGGTTTTTGGATATGGTTCTAAGGCAGAAGGGGCGGGAAATAATTTAGTGATTTTCTTTCGAAGAGTGGCTCGGCGGACTTAACGAACCTTTCGCTTACAAATTTTAGGGACGATCGACGCGAATTATGGAACTTCTAATTCGGACCATTTCCGCCAAGAAACGTGCCACCCACTTTCTCTGGGCACTTCAAAACACTGACCGCAGTTTTTGCAATGACTGATGTGGTCGGTGCTCCAAGTCTTAAGGATTCTTTCTCTTAGCTCGGTTGAAAGATTGTGTGAGGCCTGCTCTTTTTCAAGATCATAGAATTCAGAATGTGGATACATGGCACAAAAGCACGTGTCGCCCTTGGAGATTTCAAGTCTCGTCAATGCTGATTGAAGCCAATGCTTGTTGGGAATAATGCCGCCGTCTAGCTCAATGTCTTCGACTTGTGCCCGTTTTGGAAGAACTCTCTCAGCCACGGCACGAAGGATAGTACGGTCATTTGAATTGCGCACTTCGACGCTGCCAGCCAATACTCTGGAGCTGTTATTTTCAAGAAGGCTGGAAGATATCTCGTATGGCGTCATACATTGAGGGGTAATACGGCAAAACAATAATTTCCAGTCAAACTTTGAGCCGGCTGCAGCGACTGAAGGTAGTCATTTAGATGTCTAAGCAGGCATTCAGAAAAACTTTTATGCCCTTTCCCAAATCAAAAGGGGCCACCCATAGGCAACCTCTTTCGATAATAGCGATTGAGAGGTTCATGGGGATGTCTGAAAAGGGCGTGAATACCTAGCCCTTCGAATGGTTCACCAGAAAATCGGGCAATGAGATGCAGGTGAGCATGAAGCACGTCCTGCCCAGTAACAGCAGTCACGTTCAAACCACCAGTAAACTCATCG
>JABGTH010000327.1 GCA_018647275.1 Paracoccaceae bacterium | reverse complement strand
TGGTGCCCAGAAGAGGACTCGAACCTCCACGTCCATAAGGACACTAGCACCTGAAGCTAGCGCGTCTACCATTCCGCCACCTGGGCACAGGTGTGTAGGTTGCGGATGTAAGCTTGCCTTTGTGATGTGTCAAACGGATTCGGCGCGTGTTTGACAGTGGAATTGGGGTCAGATTAACCATAATCTGCAATCAATTCGTTAATCCATCGTATTGCATCGAAATACCACCTTGTTCCAAAGGGCGCTGGGCGGTACATCATCCCCCAATTAACGCAGCTTTGCAGGAGCATATCCATGTCTAAATTGGTAACCATCTATGGCGGTTCAGGTTTTGTAGGTCGCTATATCACGCGCCGCATGGCTAAAGCGGGCTGGCGTGTTCGTGTTGCGGTGCGTCGCCCGAATGAGGCGATGTATGTAAAGCCATATGGCACCGTTGGTCAGGTTGAACCGGTTCTGTGCAACATTCGTGATGATGCCTCTGTTGCTCAGGTCATGCAAGGCGCAGACGCCGTAATCAACTGCGTGGGAATTTTGGCCCGCAATGGTAAGAACACCTTTGAAGCGGTTCAGGCAGACGGCGCGACACGTGTTGCACGGTTGGCCGCAGAGCAAGGTATCGCGAAGATGGTTCACATCTCAGCGATCGGCGCGGATGCTAATTCCAAAAGCGATTATTCCCAAACCAAGGCTCAGGGCGAAGCTGGCGTTCTGGCACACATGCCCGATGCTGTTATCCTGCGTCCGTCCGTTGTGTTCGGGACGGAGGATGAATTCTTTAATCGTTTTGCTGGCATGACCCGTATGGGGCCTGTTTTGCCACTGGTCGGCGCGGAAACGAAATTCCAACCAGTTCACGTTGATGATGTAGCTAAGGCTACTGAACTGGCTGTGACCACAGATGTGGCTGCTGGCGTGTACGAATTGGGCGGCCCAGATGTGGCAAGCCTGCGGGATTTGATGGGCACGATGTTGGGTATCATTCGCCGTCGTCGTTTGGTTCTAAACATGCCGTTCTTTGCAGCGCGTATTATGGCACTCTTCTTTGAGATGGGTGGCAAGCTAACCTTCGGGATTGCACCTGTGTTGGTCACAGGTGACCAGGTCAAAAATCTGGCCATCGATAACGTTGTTGCAGATAACTCAAAAGGATTTGCCGATTTGGGAATCGAGCCAGCAGCGATGGGGGCTATTTTGCCGGACTACCTGTGGCGCTTCCGCCCAACTGGGCAGTATGACGCGATCAAAGAAAGCGCTAAAAACCTTCGGGCCTAATCTCATTTAGGAGCTGGCCCAAAGGATCAAGCTGATTCCTAAGATAACACGATAGATCACGTATGGTGTGAAACTGATGCTGCGCAAAAGGCGCATCATCAGCACAAGTGAAACTATGGCTGCGATGAATGCGAATGCTGCAGCAATCCCAGCATCGCGTGCGAGCGCCCAGTTGGCTTGATCGACGACATCAGCGCTGAGTAATACTCCAGAAGCAATGATCGTTGGGATGGACATGAGCATTGCCAACTTTGCGCCGTCTTCGCGGGCATACCCCAATTTACGCGCTGCGGTGATTGTGATCCCAGAACGGGATGTTCCCGGGACAAGTGCGAGGACTTGCGCCAATCCCATTATGATTGCGTCTTTCATTGACCAATCGCTATCTGTTTTTGTGTGCGCGCCAGTTCTATCGGCCCAGTACAGTACAATACCGAAGATAAGCATGGTCCAGCCGATCACGGACGCGCTGCGCAGTAGATCGTTTAGGCCTATGATTTTAAATATGAGGCCCGCAATCACGACTGGGATTGTTGCAACCGCAAGATAAAGAGCAAGGCGCGCGCCGTCTGTATCTACGCGCCCTCTTACCAATCGTGTGCACCCAATTAGTGCAGTGCGCACATCGGCCCAGAAATACATGACCACGGCGAACAGGGTGCCTACATGAACGGCGACATCGATTGCCAGTCCTTGATCTGCTGCACCCGTCAGCGATGGAAGGAGAATGAGATGCCCCGAAGAGCTGACAGGCAAGAATTCTGTCAGACCTTGAATTACGGCCAAAATGAAAAGATGAAACAATGACATATACGGTGCGCCTTAATATTTCCCACGCTGTTACAGGATCAGCAAAATAAAGGGAAAGCGAATTTAAGGACCGAATCGGACATTAAATTTCCGCGAATGCGGACTAAAAGCCGTAATTGTCCAAATTATTTCACATATAGGTCAGTCTTACTGTCTTTATCAAAATTGAGATGTCATTTAAGTAGAGCTTTCAAGATTCTGTGACCGAGGGTACCATGGCCAAACAACCGATGCTGAAGTTCATAAACATCGAACGCG
>JABGTH010000291.1 GCA_018647275.1 Paracoccaceae bacterium | reverse complement strand
AGATTGTTGTTCAAGAACAAGAACGCCAACGGACCTTTGTCGTCGATAATAACTGTACGGGCCGTTGAATACTGGTGAGCGCGGTGCTCTAGGAAGGTCCGAATTTTCAGGACTGACATCGCGAAATAACAACACATCAGATAGATCCAGATCGGTATTGGTGACGTGACAACAACCGTGATCACCAACGCACTGCTCAGAAAATGGATGCCCCATGCACCTATGATCGCACGGTTGCCTTGGCGCATTTCACGCCAGTCACCGCGCATGAACATCACTTGGGACATCAGTGGCCCAATCAACATCCGCCCCAACAGCGCGTTGTTCAGCTGCATAATCCGTTGCCGCCATGGCGCCATCCTTGCCCAAACGGCAGGATCATAAAAATTCGTTTCGGGATCGTCATAAGGATCGGTCAGGCGTTCATCGATGTGGTGGGCCAGATGCGTGTCGCGAAACCTAATGTAGGGAACAAGTAACCCCAAAGACACCGTCGCCAAACCATCATTCACCCTGCGCGATGCAAACGGATGCCCGTGCAGCGCCTCGTGGCTGAGGGAGGATTGTAAAACCAGCACCAGGGTCAGAACAACACCAGCCAACAACATCGAAACCATTGGCAGCACGAACACCCCAATCAGCCACAACCCCCAACACGCCAACCACAAAAAGAAAGTGGGCCACTCAATCGCTTTTACAACTGCCGGCTGATCGCTCATGCCACGCTCCTAAACCTTCGGGTCTGGGTTTTCGGTGTGCCCATCGACGGAAATCACCTGCCCCGACACCATGCGCGCACTGTCTGACCCCAAAAACACAGCCATATCTGCAATGTCCTTGGCCGTCACAAAGGCCCGCATCGAGGTACCGGCGGCATAGCCTTCATACACCTGCTTCCGCGTCATGCCCTTGGCTGTGGCCTCACGCTCCAACACACCTTCCATGCGGGGCCCTTCAACTGCCCCCGGACAGATCGCGTTGGCACGGATGCCAAATGGGCCCAGCTCCATGGCAAGTGTCTTCATCAATCCAATCATGCCCCACTTGGCTGCGGAATAGGCCGCGCGGTTGGGGTATCCGTAAATACCTGCCGTTGAGGACGTGATTGTGATCACGCCGGATCCTGCGGCCTTCATCATGGGGGCCGCATATTTGCTGGCCAAAAACGCCCCTTCCAAATTCACGCTCACGCACCGCTGCCACTCGGACAGATCAATGTCCTCGACCAACGCGGTTGGCCCTGCAATCCCTGCATTGGCACATAAAACGTCCAGCCCATCCAAACGCACAAACAACTCGGCCATTTCTGCCTCATTGCTGGCGTCACAGCGCACAGCGATCCAATTGGACGGGACATCAGCCAAGGCGGCTTCGTCAACATCCGTCACCCACACGTCAAAACCTGCGGCGTCGAACCCCGTGGCCATCGCGTGACCAATCCCCGATCCACCCGCCGTGACAAGGACGCGTTTCACGGACGTTGACCAACTGCGCGCCCAGCGCCTTCAGGTGTTCCAAGTGCTGCATGCGCAGCCGCAACACGCTCCACGGCTGCAACAATTGCGTCACTTGGTTCAGAGGGACGGCGGGTTTCCAAGCTGACGTGCAGCAAGAAATGTTCGCCAGTCGCCAACAGTCGATCGCCCTCATACATCTCATGCCACAGGTGCATCTTTTTACCCGCACCCATCAACACTTGGGTGCGCACTTCGACCAATGCGCCTGCGAGGGCTTCATCCACGTGGCGGATATGGGTTTCGGCGGTAAAGTAACTGCCGCCAGTCGCGATGTATTCCGCATCACATCCTACCATTTCCATGAAACGATCCGTGGCATCACCAAAGGCTTGTAGGTACTTCGCCTCATTCATATGGCCGTTATAATCAGTCCAATCCAAAGGCACCGCGCGGCGCACGGTCATGATGGGTTGGGACACATCCTCAAGTTCATCCATGCGCGCCGACAGGATCGTGCCCTTGCGCAATCCGGCCTCATGGCTGTTCATCAATGCGCCTGCACCAAAATCCTGGCCCTTCAGCGCACGGATCATCGCAACCAGATTGTTGTCACGAATACGCAGCATATCTGAAATCGACATGTGACCCGACTGTTCATCAGATTGACCAGCGATCAATTCAACCAATTCATCCGTAAACTCCGGCACATCCATCAATTTGGTCCATGGCCATTTCAGCGCTGGACCAAATTGCGCCATAAAGTGGCGCATACCCGCTTCGCCGCCAGCGGTGCGATATGTGTCGAACAGACCCATCTGCCCCCAGCGAATGCCAAAGCCATAGCGGATTGCGTTGTCAATTTCTTCTGTCGTGGCAACACCGTCTTTGACCAACCACAAGGCTTCACGCCACACCGCTTCCAAAAAACGGTCCGCGATATGGGCGTCGATTTCTTTGCGCACATGCAGAGGGAACATCCCAACTGAGGTGATCACCTCTTTGGCCTTTGCAACCAGCGCAGGGTCAGTGATCTCGCTTGGGACCAACTCAATAAGCGGCATCAGGTAAACGGGGTTAAAGGGATGGGCGACCATGATTTGTTCAGGGCGAATTGCGCCTTCCTGCAATTCGCTGGGTTTAAAGCCAGAGGTTGAGGACGCGATCACCGCATCCTCAGCGCAATGCTTTTGCAAAGTCTGAAACACCTTCAGTTTGATTTCCAACCGCTCTGGCACGCTTTCTTGGATCCACGCTGCACCTTCTACAACTTCCGCCATAGTATGGTGGAACGACAGATTGCCTGCATCAGGTAGCGCCACATCGACCAACCCCGGCATAGAGCGGCGCGCATTGCCCAACACTTCTTCAAAATTACGCTCTGCATTGGGGTCGGGATCAAACACACGCACGTCCCAACCGTTCAACAAAAACCGCGCGGCCCAACCGCCACCAATTACACCACCGCCAATGATTGCTGCTATCTTTGTCATAACTTTGTCCTTTTTAGTCGGCGGGTGTCCCAACCGTAGAATTGCAAAAACTCAATTGCCGCTTTCAAGCGGTCTTTTCTTGGATTTGGTTTGCGATCCAAAATGTAACCAACCTGGCGCGATGGTGTTCCCAAAACCGCGGTGCGGAAACCTCCATCCACCCACATGATTATCAAGGCTTCACCCTGTCTGGTGCGCAAACCGCGGTTCCATCGTAGGCATAGGTTTGGGCACCTACCAAATACCGACGTTATACCGACGTCGATCTTCACCCCTTTGGAGCCTGCTTTGTCAGCCCCAGTTTATCGCGAACTTCTTGAGCACCGATCAACCGTGCGCCCAAGTTTTCAATGATAGCTCCAGCCCGTTCAACCAGCTGCCAGTTCTGCGCCAGCTCACCTTTGCCCAGCCACAGATTGTCTTCCAGACCAACGCGCACGTTGCCCCCTGCCAATACAGATGCCGCAACAAAGGCCATCTGATTGCGTCCCAAACCAAAGGCTGAAAACGTCCAATCGTCAGGCACATTGTTGACCATCGCCATAAAGGTATTCAAATCATCCGGTGCGCCCCATGGTACCCCCATGCACAGCTGGACCAAAGCAGGCGACTCAAGAACGCCGTCCTTAACCAGTTGTTTTGCATACCATAAGTGCCCTGTGTCAAAGGCCTCGATCTCGGGTTTTACGTCCAATGCGGTCATCATGCGCCCCATCGCAGTCAGCATACCGGGCGTGTTTGTCATGACGTAATCAGCTTCGGCAAAATTCATTGTGCCGCAATCCAGCGTACAGATCTCTGGCAAGCATTCTGCAATATGCGCCACACGTTCTGTCGCGCCGACCATATCGGTGCCGTTGGGGTTCAGCGGCAATGGTGCTTCAGGAGAACCAAAGATTATATCGCCGCCCATACCCGCCGTCAGGTTCAGGACAACATCAACATCGGCATCGCGGATACGGTCCGTAACCTCACGATAATACTTAAGATCTCGTGATGGTGCCCCCGTTTCAGGATCGCGCACGTGGCAATGAACAACCGCCGCCCCCGCCTTGCCTGCGGCAATCGCACTGTCGGCGATTTCCTTGGGTGAGCGCGGCACATGCGGGCTGCGATCTTGGGTTCCGCCTGATCCAGTGACCGCGCAGGTGATGAAAACTTCATTGTTCATTTCCAAAGGCATCGCATATCTCCCATGCGTAAAATTGAAGTCAACGCCCGCGACCCCTACCCGATCGCGTACACGTATTTAGTAAGGCATTGGATGTTGACGGTGCGTCGCGTCAATCTCCGCCAAAATTTCGTTGCTTAGCGTCACATCGACATAGCCCAACGCCTGATCCAACTGATCCATCGTAGTTGCGCCAAAGATGACACTGGCCATGAATGGGCGGGTCATGCACCACGCAAGCGCCATGTGAACTGGATCAATCCCGTGCTTCTTGGCGATTTCCAAATAGGCATCAACAGCTGCAAAGGCGCGTTCCGTTTTGCGCCCACCCAAATCGCCATTATGCGCCATACGTGACCCATCAGGGATTTGACCGTTCTGATATTTACCCGTCAAAAGCCCCACAGCTAGCGGAGAAAACGCCAGCAAACCAACATCTTCGTTCACGCTGACCTCTGCAAGATCGGTGTCATACATCCGGCACATCAGCGAGTATTCGTTCTGAATTGTCGCAACACGTGGCCCACCCGTACGTTCAACCGCGTTGGCCCATTGGGTCGTACCCCATGCGCTTTCGTTGCTTAGGCCAAAGGCACGGATCGTGCCGCGTTTCACCTCTACTTGTAACGCCTCAAGCGTCTCATCCATATGAGCCAGCGTTTCAGCACGGTTTTGTTTTGATGGGTCATACCGCCAATTTTGGCGGAACATATAGCTACCGCGATTGGGCCAGTGCAATTGATACAGATCGATGTAATCCGTCTTCAGACGGGCCAAAGAGCCCTCAATAGCTTGCGATATCGACCCTGCAGAAATCGGCGCGCCGTCACGAACATACTTTACGCCAACCCCAGAGTGCTTCGTCGCAAGAATAACGTCTTTGCGCCGCCCATCACGCTCCAACCAATCCCCAATAACCTCTTCAGTACGCCCTTGGGTTTGAGCACTCAGCGGGTTCACCGGATACATTTCAGCGGTATCAATAAAATTGATCCCAGCCTCTAGCGCACGATCAATTTGATCATGACCTTCTTGGGTGGTGTTTTGCGTACCCCAGGTCATTGACCCTAAGCACAATTCGGAAACTTCAATATCTGTTCGCCCAAGACGGTTCATCTTCATCGTGACATCCTTTGAAACGCGTTTTACTCAGGTTAGCGCGCGCCAAAACCACCGCAAGCAAAAACCGAAAATCATCTAAGGTAAAATGTGACTATTCTCCGTCGCTTATATCTGCGAGGCTTTCCCTAACCTCATGCAGGATAGACCCATTATGCGTCTGTTGATTTCCTTTGCCGCTTTATTTTTGTCTGTATTGCTTTTGCAGCTCAGTTCCGGTGGTGTTGGGCCGCTCGATGCGCTGTCTGGTATTCAACTTGAATTCACAACCCAACAAATCGGCCTATTAGGGTCATCACATTTCGTCGGCTTCTTTATCGGGTGCTGGTGGGCACCGCGTTTAATGGGCAGCGTAGGACATTCGCGCGCGTTTGCCGCATTCACAGCCACCGGCGCGATAGGATTGCTTGCTCATATGTTGATCATCGACGCCTACGCATGGGCAGCTATGCGCATTGCGTCAGGCCTGTGTGTTGCAGGATGCTACACGGTGATCGAGGCATGGCTGCAAGCCAAAGTGACCAATCAAACACGTGGTCGCGCTATGGGCACGTACCGCATTGTGGATATGAGCGGATCTTTGATGGCCCAAATGATGATCGGCGTTTTGGCACCCGCAAGCTATGTATCTTACAATATTTTGGCGATCTTGTGCTGTGCAGCTTTGCTGCCTTTGACGCTGACCAAAGTATCCCAACCTGAAACCCCCAGTGCACCCCGTTTGCGTCCACGATTGGCGTTTGAACGATCACCTTTGGCCGCCGCTGGTGTGGTCGTCGCAGCATTATCGGCAGCATCATTTCGGATGGTTGGCCCGCTATATGGTCAAGAGGTTGGCTTAAGCGTTGGGCAAATCGCATGGTTCTTAGCCGCATTTGTCTTGGGCGGTGCCTTGGCGCAATATCCCGTGGGTTGGCTAGCCGACAAATATGACAGGCGTTGGATCCTTATCTGGCTATCAGTTGCTGCAATGCTTAGTTGCGGGGTGACTGTCATGGCCTCTGGGATGGGCACCACCAGCATTATGCTGACGGCATTCTTGTTTGGCCTAACCTCATTTCCAATCTTTTCCGTTGCAACCGCACACGCACACGACTTTGCCAAAGACAGCGAACGGGTCGAACTATCGGCCGCCTTGATGTTCTATTACGCCCTCGGGGCGATTGCCGCACCCTATTTCGCCTCTATTCTAATCACAGCCTACGGCCCCTCAGCCTTGTTCATCTTGATCGCTGGTGGCCATGCATTGTTGATCATATTTGGGCTGGCGCGCATGTTGGCCCGTCCTGTATCAAATGAGAAAACCGATTATGTCTATACACCTAGAACATCTTTTGTGATCGGACGTTTGAACCGCAGAAAACGCCAACAGAACTGATCCGTAACACGCAGCCACTTCCCCCAGCCCACATCCCCTGTTAAGGCTGCTCGAAACATGACCAAAGGCGCCAACATGACACGTCACCTGATCACCTCAGCCATTCCCTATATCAACGGGATCAAACACCTTGGAAATCTGATCGGCAGCCAACTGCCCGCTGATTTGTTTGCGCGTTATCAACGTGGTCGTGGGCGCGAAGTTTTGTTTCTTTGTGCTACAGATGAACACGGCACCCCTGCGGAGTTAGCCGCGAAAAAAGCTGGCAAGCCGGTTGACGAGTTTTGCGCTGAGATGCACGAAGCCCAAGCACGTATCGCTGAGGGCTTTCGCCTATCATTTGATCACTTTGGCCGTTCTTCTTCCCCTCAGAACCATGCATTGACCCAGCATTTCGCAGGCAAATTGCAAGAAAACGGGTTGATCCGCGAAGTCAGCGAAGAACAGGTTTATTCCCATGCTGATGGCCGTTTCCTACCTGATCGCTACATCGAGGGCACATGCCCGAACTGTGCCTACGACAAAGCGCGCGGCGACCAATGCGAGAACTGCACCAAGCAGTTGGACCCAACCGACTTGCTAAAACCACGCAGCGCAATTTCTGGATCAACTGACCTGGAAGTTCGCGAGACCAAGCATCTGTTTTTACGCCAATCAACCTTGCGCGATGATCTAGACGCTTGGATCAACACCAAAACCGACTGGCCCGTTTTAACGACATCCATCGCCCGCAAATGGCTGCATGATGGCGATGGTTTACGTGATCGCGGCATTACCCGCGATTTGGATTGGGGCATCTCGGTCAAGAACGGTGACCAAGAATGGCCAGGTATGGAAGACAAAGTTTTTTACGTCTGGTTCGACGCCCCTATCGAATATATCGCCTGCGCTGGTGAATGGGCCGAAGCACACGATCTGCCTGAGGCCGATTGGCAACGCTGGTGGCGCACGGACAAAGGGGCCGAAGATGTGACCTACACCCAGTTCATGGGCAAGGATAACGTGCCGTTCCACACCATTGGCTTCCCTGCCACGATCCTTGGTTCGGGCGAACCATGGAAACTGGTCGATCACCTGAAATCATTCAACTATTTGAACTATGACGGTGGCCAGTTCTCAACCAGCCAAGGGCGCGGTATATTTATGGACCAAGCGCTTGAATTGCTGCCTGCAGACTATTGGCGCTGGTGGCTACTGAGCCACGCACCAGAAAGCTCGGATGCGGAATTCACGTGGTCCAGCTTCCAACAAGACACCAACAAAGATTTGGCCGATGTCTTGGGCAATTTTGTATCGCGCGTCACCAAATTCTGTCGTTCAAAATTCTCTGAAGCATTGCCAGAGGGTGGTGAAAACGGTCCAGAAGAAATCGCTTTGATCGCTGATTTACAGGAACGCTTGGGGCGCTATCAAAACCACATGGAAGCCATCGAAGTACGTAAAGCCGCCGCTGAATTGCGTGCCATCTGGGCTGCAGGCAACGAATACCTCCAAGAGACAGCACCATGGTCATCATTCAAGACAGATCCGGAAAAGGCGGCGGTTCAAATTCGTTTGGCCCTGAACCTGATTCCGTTTTACGCAACATTGTCTGCACCGTTCATCCCTGATGCGGCTGCGAACATGCACGAAAACATGGGCACTTCACCAGAATGGCCAGTGGATGTGAATGCAGCGTTGCATGCCTTGCCACCGGGTCACACATTCACAGTTCCTGAAGTGCTGTTCGCCAAGATTACTGATGAATCCGTAGCCGATTGGGAAGTTCGTTTCTCAGGCACACGGGACTAACGTTTTGACGACGCCAATTTTATATTCGTTTCGCCGTTGCCCCTATGCCATGCGGGCGCGGCTTGCGATATTGTCGTCACAAACACCTGTCATCCTGCGCGAGATTCTGTTGCGTGATAAAGCTTCTGAATTTCTGGCTGTGTCCCCGTCGGGCACGGTTCCTTGTCTTGTCACCCAAGACAGCGTGATCGACGAAAGTCTTGATGTCATGAAATGGGCGCTCGCGCAGAATGATCCAGATCAATTGCTGGATATGCCCAACGCTGGCTGGGACCTAATTTCCGAAACAGACGGTTCCTTCAAACAAGCCCTTGATCGCACCAAATACGCGGCGCGTTACCCAGAGCAAAATACGGACGAGCAACGCGCGATAGCAGGTGATTTTCTGTCGCGACTGGACCAACAGATCGGCCAGTGGTTGTTTGGCCATGCGACGATTGCAGACCAAGCTATTTTACCATTTGTACGCCAATTCGCCTTCATCGATAAAGCATGGTTTGATGCACAAGCCTGGCCAAACCTCCAGGCGTGGCTTGAGCGTTTTTTAATTTCAGACGAATTTACAACCATTATGCCCAAATATGCGAAATGGCATGCCGGCGATATTGATTTCATTTTTCCAAATGCAGCGGATGCAAAGTAACAGCACAAACTCTTGAATGCGAAGTTCTCATTTTTGGCGGAGGTCCCGCGGGTCTTTCACTTCCCGCTACTCTGCCCGATCACGTCTCGACCATCATTGTCCACCAAGACGCAGAGATCGGCAAACCTATGCGCACCAGCGGTGGTTTCTGGTTGGATGATGTTGAACACCTTGGTATTCAGTCTGAATTCCATAAGGTCATGCATCAACTCAATGTATATTCCGACAACAAAAAAGCCCATTTTCGGGTCAAAGATAACAAACTAGTCGTTCTAAACATCACAGATTTTTAACAATGTACTTCCTGGAAACCGGATCACAAGCAACACCAGCTCATGCTTGTAACAAAATTCTTATCGACGACAAAAACGGAAGATAGTGGTTATTTATCTACGATCTGGTCGCGTCACACGGAAACGCCACAGATTAAATCAAAGTATATTATCGATGGCTCTGATGTCACAAATGCAATGTTGGATGATCTGGGCCTTAAAGAGAAACCAGATTGCTCAGGCGTTGGCATTGAATATGAGTATCCAATTGGAACGAACAAGACCGAACATGCAATCCTGTTTGCAGGCTCATCTATTTTTTCGGAATACGGATGGGTTTTCCCAACTGTTGATGGCAAACTTCGGATCGGTGTTGCGTGATTCACCCCGATACCGATGTGTCACCAGAGAAGTTGATGTTGGATTTCTTGACCTCTGACGACGTGCAGCGTTTCGGGCTTGACCTCACAGGCGAATATGATGTGAGCGCAGGTACCTTACCCTCAGTCGCCTACGATCCTGAACTAGTCTTTGGGAATGTCATTCGAGGACACCTTCTATTAGCGAAGCCATCCGTATTTGCATGGATCATGCCAAAGCTTTGGGGCGCGCATTGGGCAAAACCATTCGGTAACTTTTACATCTAAACTAAGACGATCTGGTCGCTTTGCTACAGAGTGAATACACAATGAAAATGATCCTTAAGGCGACCTACACAATGCTTAAGCAAAAGCTCTTGGGGTCATCTTAAGGGAAACATTTCGTTGCTGGTTATTCTGCCAGTTCTCACGAATCCGCTGTTTTGGTATCGGCTGAAAATGCAGCCACAATCCCCACCAAACCGGCGCTAATGTAATATTGCGCCATAAAGACGGCAGGCACGGTCAGAACAATGATGACTGTGCCAAACAACACCCCGTACCCAATAGAAACCGCCAAGGGGATCAAGAACTGAGCCTGTAAGGAGGTTTCCATGATCAAAGGATAGACACCTAAAAAGGTCGTCAAAGAGGTCAAAAGAATGGGGCGAAAACGTTGTTTGGTTCCCTCAACAACAGCATCGCGCACATCCATTCCGTCAGCGATGTGTTCGTTATAAACGTCCACCATCACAAGCGAGTTGTTGATAACAACACCCGCCAAACCAATGATACCAAAGATCGACAAAATCGTCAGTGGAATACCCATGATGTAATGACCTGATACAGCACCAATCAAACCCAACGGGATTGCAATCATGACAACAATCGGTTGCACGTAAGAACGGAAAACCAGCGCCAACAGAGCGTAAATAATAAACAAAGCGACACCAAGCGCCTGACCAAGTGCGGCCTGTGCATCTCCTTGTTGACGCTGCTCACCACCAAGGTTGATCAACAAGTCACTGTACTTCTCTTGTAGAGGTTTGATCAGCCCAGTTTTGATCACCTCGTTCGCTTCTGAACTGGTCGATACGTTGATATCCAAGTCAGATATCACCGTGGTCACTTGTCGCCCGTTGCGGCGAAGAATTTGGGTCGGTGACAACCCTTCTTCGATGTAGGCCACAACACTCAACGGGATTTGATCACCAGAGGGCGTCGCGATCCACGTCGAAAGAAGGTCTGACAGGCTATCACGTTGATATGCTGGGTAACGCACCATTACAGCAACGTTGTCCGCCCCACGTTGTACGCTGGTCGCCTCAATGCCAAAGAAACCCGCGCGGGTTTGGGTGGCAAGATCAGACAGTGTAACGCCGTAAAGTCGCGCCTCTTCACGCAAAGCCAAACGATATTCAATACGCCCTGCAGAATTATCATCTTGGATTGCAAAAACACCCGGAATATCGCGCAGACCTGCACGTAATTCAGTCACAACAGGTGTGATGTCTTGTCCTTCGGGCAGTGACAATTCGATCGAAATAGGGTCACCCGCCCCTATCAATTCGGCAGACACATTTAGTTTGTTGACCGAAGCAACATCGCCAATCTTTTTACGCCATGCCGCTTCGAATTTTTTGGCGTCCCAATCACGTTTGGTTGGGTCCGTCAGTTGAACCACGATATTGGCCAACGTCGCACCACCCGCAGCAGATCCGCCTTCTGGACCACCAGCAGATACGCCCTGACCGACAACCACATTTACACCCACGATAACCTCAGGTGCATCGTTCGGCAGTTCGGCTTGGATATCTACCCCAGCCCGAATGGCGGAAACGCGCACATGCTCCGCAACTTCTTGGGTCATTTTGAAAGTTGTGCCGTCGTTCATCTCAATGCTGGCAGTTACAAAATCACCATCAATAGATGGAAAAAAATTGAATTTGACGTAACCAAAAGACAACAAACCAACCGTCATGATCATCATCGCAACGGAGAACGCGATAGGAATCAGGATCGCAAAGCCCTTTGTCGTGAAACGCAATACGGCATCAAGCGGCACGCGGATGAACCATTGCAACACGGCATCAACAGCCCTCCGGATCAAATTCAAAAAGCGAAACACCAAGTTGGGTTTGTGATTTTCCGACACATCAAGGCGTGACAGGTTGCGCGGCAAAATCAACAAGGCTTGCAGCAATGACAGGCTTAGGACCACGATCACCACAACCGGAATATCCGTCAGGAATTTGCCCAAGGTGCCGGGCAGTTGGGTCAACGGCCAAAAGGCAACGATGGTTGTCAGCGCAGAAAAGATAACTGGAATCGCAATGCGTTGCGTGCCTTTAACAGCAGCCTGCATTGGGGAAAGCCCAACTTCGCCATTCTTATAGATGTTTTCACTGACAACGATCGCGTTATCGACCACGATCCCAATCGCAAGGATGAAGCCAAAGAGAGAAATCATATTGATCGACATCCCTAGGCTGCCCATGATGATAAACGCCCCTGCAAACGAAACGCCGATCCCCATCGCAGACCAAAAGGCGAGGCGGATATCAAGAAACAAGGCAAGGCACAGAACAACCAACGCCAGACCGATTGCGGCGTTATTCACCAAAAGATCGATACGATCCTGCAGGTCTTTGGAATCATCCTGCCAAACTGTCGCGTTGATCCCGTCCTCTAGCGAAGGACGGTAAGTCGCCGCCAAGTAGGCGCGGGCATCTTCGACGATGGCCAACACCTGTTCATCGCCAACGCGGAAAACGTTTACTGAAACGGAACGGTCACCGTTAAAGTTGGCGGCTAAATCTGCATCTTCAAAACCATCGACGACTTTTGCTATATCACGCAAATAAACGCGGCCACCTTTTTCATCAGTGCGCACAATGATGTTTTCAAAATCACTCTGGGTATAGTTGCGCCCTGTCGTGCGGATTGGGATTGCCACTGTATCAGTGTTGATCGAACCACTCGGCAACTCGAGCGAGTTTTGCCCGATTACATTCGCGACCTCGGCCATTGAAATTCCGTAGGCGCGTAGGTTGTCGCGATCCACCTCGATTGAGATTTCGTATGCACGGATGTTGCCGACTTCAACGAATGAGATGCTGCCAAGGGCGACCAACTCGTCCTTGAGACGCTCTGCCTCCTCCTTCAGAACCTGCTCCGATGCATCGCCGTGGATTGCAATCTCGAGCACGCGCGAGCTGTTGCTTGCCTGAATGACAACCGGATCATTCGCCTCTTCCGGCAAGACCGTGATCCGGTCGATTTCTGTTTTGATCTCGTCCAGCTTTTCCTTGATATCTTCGCCGCGCAGGAACGACACGGTTACACCGCCACGCCCTTCGCTTATGGACGCCGTAATGCTGTCGATCCCGTCAATACCAGAAAGCTGATCCTCAATCGGACGAACAATGCTGTCTTGAATTTCAAGCGGCGATGAACCCGGGTAGCTGACTGAAACGCTGACGGTATCCAACGTAAACTCTGGAAAGGTCTTTTGCGGCATCTGGAACGCCGTCAACATGCCAACCACAACGACAAAAACCATTGTGAGGTTGGCCGCAACCGGATGTTCGGCCATCCATTTGATTGTACCATTCATAGCTTGTCATCCGACGTGTTAGCAGCATTTGCCGAGGTGGTGCGTTCTGCGGCAACATCGCGTAATTTCATACCCTCTTGCGGGGTTGAAAGCCCTGTGGTGATCAAGCGCGCACCCTCTGGGATCGACGCTGACGTCACGTATGATGTTTCGTTATCAACGTGAACCAAGGTGGCGGGGACAATTTTCAACGTACCGCCGTCGCCCTCAGAGGGAGTCAGCAACCACAACTCTGAACCACCACGCAATGCGGTAGATGGCACGGCGTAAGTCGCGCTTGGCTGCGGTCCTTCGATCACCACGTTGGCAAAGGAGTTGATCAATGCTGGCGGGGCACCCGATGCTAAAATACTGCTCCCTGTCGCACGTGCACCAGAGATATCAATCAGTTCCACAGTTACGGTCAGCGTACGTGTACGTTGATCCAATGTTGGGGCAACACGCGTTACTTCGGCGTCCCACTCAAAAGATTGACCTGCAAAGCGAACAGAAACCGTGGCACTGGGCGATGCCCCTTCGAACAATCCGGGGATGAGGGCAGCATCAGCCTCGCGAACTGGTACATCAATCTCCATGCGGTCTTCGGTGAAAATTTCAGCAATCGCCTGTCCGCCGTTTACAACTGAGCCAATGTCCAAATTTTTGGATAAAACTGCACCATCGAAAGGTGCCGCTACGATTTTACGTCCAAGGCTCACCTCAGCCACGTTTTGTGCCGCGATCAAACTGTTTAGGCTGGCAGATAATTCTTGTTGGGTGCTGCGCACTTGGTCAAGGGATGCTTGGCTAGCAGAGCCACTACTGCGCAATTTTTCAGTACGTTCAAGCAGGATTTGATTGAGGTCCGACCGCGCGCGCGTTCCCTCAATATTCGCTTGGGTTTGGATCAGCGTGGCGCGTTCCGCGCTGTCATCTAGCCGGACCAAGACTTCGCCCTGCTTGAAGGCTCCGCGTTCAGTGATGGCTGGGTGCAGCTCGATAACTTGGCCACCTACTTGGCTGGCGAGGTTGGCGGAGCGGTGAGGCTGCATAAACCCCTCACCGCGAATCGGAAGAGGTGAGTCGATTAAGAAAATTTCTGCTGTTTCAACCAAGGTCGTTGGACGCTCAACAACCGTTGGCTCGATCACCTCACGGTTTTCACCGAGATAACGAAATCCTGTAATCCCGCCAAAAACCACGGCAACGGCAACGGCAATCCAAAATAACTCCCGCAGACCAACGCCCAAGTACCCAATAATCTTCTTCATTACGTTCCTCAAAATACTGCCAATGCCCCGTCAGTTCGATCGAACATTTTAAACCAAATGCCGCAAAGGAACAGACCGCTTCTAACAGACTAATACGATTGGCAACACTGTATGGATCATTGAGAAAAGAATGACCGCGAATAAAGCCAGTTTACTGACGCTATTCGCGACATTATTGTTATCGTGGTACGGGCGGGGGGACTTGAACCCCCACGGCACAAAGGCCCACAGATTTTAAGTCTGCTATGTCTACCATTCCATCACGCCCGCACAGACACGATAATATGTCTTTATTCAAAGCTTGCGCCAGCCTCAACCCTAGATATCTTCACCTATGGGTCCAAGCGGGGCATCTTTTGCAATCAATGCGCGCTCTGACAGCCATGGGTTGTTGTTTAGCGCCTCTAACATTTGCGCTCGGGCCTCTTTTAAACGGCCCATTTGCATCAATGTTAGAGCACGGCCTGACTGTGCAGCCACGTGATTGGGCAACAGCGCCAAAGCGGCATCTAAATCAACCAATGCACCCGCGTACTCACCGCGCAAAAATTGAACAAAGGCGCGTTGATTAAAACCCTCTGCATAATTTGGGCAGTATTCGACAAGTTTATCAAAATCATTATATGCGCCAGCGAAATCATAACCATCTCGCCGTGCGAGACCGCGATCCAGAACTTCTTGGGCTTGGTCATTGGGTGCACGCAGCCATACATCCCACATTCCACTGGTTACGTCCTTTGCATCGATTGCGGATGACGCCGCCCGAGCAGAGGCTATCAGAGCATCCAACTCGGTCGAGTAATCCCGAGGCTCAGGGCAATCTTCTGCCCACGCCGGGCCAGATATGAGGGCTATGACAAAAAATATTCGCATACATCCGAACTGGCGCATTTCCTCTGCAGGTCAAGCAAAATTTCTATGGATCCCTCAAGGCGCTTCCGCCAAAACAGTCTCTTTCACGGCTTCCATTGCTACATAGGTTGAGGTGGATGCGATATGGGGTAAGATCGAAATTGTCTCGCCTAAGAATGTGCGATAGCTCGCCATATTCGACGTGCGCACTTTCAACAGGTAGTCAAAATTACCAGCAATCATATGGGCTTGTTCAATTTCTGGTATCTTGACCACGGCCGCATTGAATGCCCGCAATGCCGCATCGCGCGTATCGCTCAACTTAACCTCAACGAAAGCAACATGGTCTAATCCCAAGCGGATCGGATCCAACATTGCCCGATACCCCAAAATAACACCCGTGTTTTCCAACCTGCGCAGACGCGCTTGTGTTGGCGATTTTGACAATCCAATTCGGCTTGCCAATTCGGTCAAACTGATGCGGCCATCTTTAGCTAGAACTTCAAGAATCGCTGTGTCGAAACGATCTAATTCACAGTGGTTAATAATCACGAAAAATTCCCAATAATCATAACATAAAACTACATTGTAGGCTTAATTAAGTCCAATCGACTTGTATTTGTAGAATACAATGACCCAAACGGAAAGGGAAAACCATGTCAGACAATTTACTGCAGACGATTGACGAACATACCTACGACGATCATGCCCCTGTGATTAAGCACTTAATTGAACTGGCCAACCTTTCTACGCAAGATCGCTCAGAGATTGTAGCAAAGGCATCAACTCTCGTTAGTCGCATCAGAAATGACGCAGCACCCGGCTTGATGGAAGTGTTCCTTGCCGAATACGGCCTTTCCACTGACGAAGGCGTTGCCCTGATGTGTTTGGCTGAAGCGCTTTTACGCGTTCCAGATGCAGATACGATCGATGCATTGATTGAAGACAAAATTGCGCCATCCAACTGGGGTAAGCATTTAGGTAAATCTGCTTCCTCGCTTGTGAATGCCTCAACTTGGGCCTTGATGCTGACGGGCCGAGTGTTGGACGACAACGCACCTGCCACTGCGGGCCACCTCCAATCCGCACTTAAGCGTTTGGGCGAACCTGTTATTCGTACTGCCGTTTCGCGCGCGATGAAGGAAATGGGTCGTCAGTTCGTTTTGGGCGAAGACATTATTGCAGCTATGAAACGCGCCGCAAAAATGGAGGAAAAAGGGTTCACCTATTCCTACGACATGCTCGGCGAAGCCGCACACACAGAAGCCGACGCAAAACGGTATCATCTTAGCTATTCGCGCGCGATTTCAGCCATTGCAACCGCATGTGTCCATGATGACGTACAAAGTAATCCGGGCATTTCCGTTAAACTATCAGCACTCTACCCGCGCTATGAGCTGGCTAAACGTGAAGACGTACTTCGCAATCTAACGCCACGACTACGCTCATTGGCATTACTCGCGAAATCCGCAGACATGGGTCTGAATGTCGACGCAGAGGAAGTTGATCGTCTTGGACTGTCCCTCGAAGTCATCGAACAGGTTATTTCAGAACCCGCTTTAGCTGGATGGGATGGATTTGGCGTGGTTGTCCAAGCTTATGGCCCACGTGCCGAAACCGCTATCCAAGCCCTATATGATATGGCGATCAAATATGACCGCAAATTCATGGTGCGCTTGGTCAAAGGGGCCTACTGGGACACCGAAATCAAACAAGCCCAAGTTCTAGGCATGAAGCATTTCCCTGTCTTTACTCAAAAAGCACAGACAGATGTCAGCTATATCGCCAATGCTCGCAAACTGTTGGGAATGACGGATCGCATCTATCCCCAATTCGCGACCCACAATGCCCATACAGTTGCAGCCATCTTGTTTATGGCGACTGACCCAAAGTCATACGAATTCCAACGCCTGCACGGCATGGGCGAAGCTATGCACAAGATGGTCATGCAAGACAACGAAACGCGCTGCCGGATTTATGCCCCTGTGGGTGCACACCGTGATCTGTTGGCCTACTTGGTTCGCCGTTTATTGGAAAACGGGGCCAACTCTAGCTTTGTGAACCAAATCGTGGACGAAGACGTGGCCCCGGAAGTTGTGGCCGCTGATCCGTTTGATAGCGTCAGCGTCGAAGGTCACACCATCACCATTGGTAGCGACCTTTACCAACCTGAACGGATCAATTCCCTTGGTTTCGATCTAGCCCACGCTCCAACGTTGGCGCAAATTGATATCGCACGTCTGCCATTCGAAACATGCGAATGGGCGGCGCTGCCACTGCTAAACGGCAAGGCTAATCCAGAAAACAACCGCGATGTGATCAACCCTGCAAACCCAAATGACATCGTTGGAACGGCGCAATTTGCATCCCTGAAGGATGTTAAAACAGCCATTTCAAAAGCTAAACAATGGGATGCGCCCGTCGCAAAACGGGCGGCAGTATTATACAAAGCCGCTGACCTGTACGAAGCCAACTTTGGTGAATTGTTTGCGCTGCTGACCCGTGAAGCAGGTAAAACCTTGCTGGATTGCGTTGCAGAATTACGCGAAGCCGTGGATTTCCTACGCTACTATGCAGCCCAAGCGACCGATGATGCACCCGCAGGCACAGCGCTTTGCATCTCTCCGTGGAACTTTCCTCTCGCGATCTACTCCGGACAAATCGCGGCGGCTCTCGCCTCGGGCAATGCGGTCCTTGCCAAACCAGCTGAACAAACCAGCCTCATGGCGTACCGTGCAGCCCAGCTGTTGCATGAAGCAGGCGTACCAAAACATGCACTACAGTTGCTACCAGGCGGCGGCGACATTGGCGGAGCGCTGACTGAGAATCCAAACCTAAACATCGTTGCGTTTACAGGCTCAACCGGCACGGCCCAACGCATCCGCCACAGCCTTGCGCAAAATGCACCGGCTACGCCATTCATTGCTGAAACCGGTGGCCTAAACGCGATGATCGTGGACAGCACTGCACTTCCGGAGCAAGCTGTGGCCGCCATTGTAGAAAGCGCGTTTCAATCAGCAGGACAACGCTGTTCCGCACTGCGCTGCCTTTACGTCCAAGAAGACATCGCACCATCGTTCATCAAAATGCTGACAGGTGCAATGGATACGCTAGCCGTTGGCCAACCATGGGACATTTCCACTGATGTGGGGCCAGTCATCGACGAACCAGCGCGTGCAAAAATCGCAGCTCACATCGAGGCGCACAAGGCGGATATTATCCACCAGTTGCCCACACCTCACGGGGGAACATTCATCGCGCCAACCTTGATCAAAGTGTCTGGTATTGCGGATATGAAAGAAGAGATTTTTGGACCGGTTCTGCACCTAGTGACATATAAGTCGCATGAACTGGATCAGATCATCGATGGCATCAACGCCACTGGATACGGCCTAACATTCGGGCTTCATACTCGCATAGATGACCGCGTACAGCACGTGTCTGATCGCATCATGGCAGGCAACGTCTATATTAATCGCAACCAAATTGGTGCAATCGTTGGAAGCCAACCTTTCGGTGGAACAGGCCTATCCGGAACAGGCCCAAAAGCGGGTGGCCCCGATTACCTTTTGCGCTTCCGAGCAAGAAAACCTGCCGGCGTGGCTGGGGAATGGCCCACTACACAAATCGAACTTCCTGCAATCGCCAACAAGCCACAAATTATCTGCGAACACACGTTGCCTGGCCCAACTGGTGAATCTAACCGTCTGAGTAGTATGTCGCGCGCCCCCATCTTATGCATGGGCCCGGGCGCTAGTGCCGCCCAAGCCCAAGCCGAGGCTGTTAACGAACTCGGCGGACAAGCCATTCTAGTCACAGGTAGCATCGACCCAGCATTGCTGACAGACGGACCATCCTACGGTGGCGTGCTTTGGTGGGGAGATGCACAAGTAACCCGGGCCATCGATACAGCCTTGTCTCAACGTACTGGACCGATCTTACCGCTCATCACGGGGCAGCCCGATGTTGGACATGCCCTTGAAGAACGCCACATCTGTATCGACACCACAGCATCAGGCGGCAACGCTGCATTGCTGGGAGAAGTCAGCTAACACCTTGACGACATCCCGCCAAAGCCTCAGCCTGGCGGGATGTTACCTATTCGCGATCATAATCCGTCGGGGCGTTTGCCTTTTATCACCTACATGCTCATCGCTGCTAATATTGGGATATTCCTAAGCTATGCTGGGGCCTTTTCCGATATCCCGACAATCAACCACATCTACCTAACTTGGGGGATGGTCCCCGAAAGGATCAACGCAGGCGAAGGATACTTTACGTTATTTTCATCGATGTTCTTGCACGGCGGCTGGATGCATCTTGCTGGCAACATGCTCTTCCTTTGGATTTTTGGCGATAATATCGAAGATAAAATGGGACACTTGCCCTACCTTGGATTCTACCTCCTCACAGGAATCGCCGCTGGCCTTATCCACTATATCTCAGCGCCCCTTTCGGGCGTACCGACAGTAGGTGCCTCAGGGGCCATCGCTGGCGTTATGGGCGGCTACCTCCTGCTCTACCCCAAAGCCAAAGTCGATATTCTATTGATTCTAATAGTCTTCTTCCGCATCTTCCCAATCCCCGCGTGGATTGTACTGATGATCTGGTTCGCCATGCAGTTCTTAGGCGGAATTGGATCCAACCCTGAAACAGGCGGCGTTGCCTACTGGGCACACGCTGGAGGCTTCATCGCAGGCCTTATCTGCGCCATTCCCACATGGATCAAATGCGGCGGAACAAAATTCTGGCATAGCAACGACTACCATCCACCCCACCCCGAAACCGTCTATACAAACAGCCGCATTCCAAGAGTTAAGCGCTAGCCCAAGCTTCATCTTGCCCAATAAACTCTGGGGCAGGCGCGCATCGCGCGGCGGGGGCAGCGCCCCAAACAAAAAAGGCCCCGCAAAATGCGAGGCCCCTAAAAATTTCTATATCAGTACTTACTGGCGCACAATTTTCGCGAGCTGTTCAAACAATGGCTCGTTTGCACAGATGATTTCACCATCTTCCACAATGTTACCGTTAGGGTTTAACGGCTCAACCAAACCACCCGCTTCACGCACGATCAACGATCCCGCAGCGAGGTCCCATGATTGCAAGCGACGCTCCCAATACCCATCATAACGACCTGCCGCCACATAAGCCAAATCTAGCGATGCAGCGCCCCAGCGACGCACGCCAGCAACGACTGGCATCAAGTGGGCCAGTTCGCGCAATGTCATTGGCAAATCAGAGCGGCCCGCAAATGGTATGCCCGTCGCAAAAACAGAATCGATCATCTTGTGACGACCAGACACGCGCATACGCGTGTCGTTCATCCAAGCGCCAGCACCTTTTTCAGCAACGAACATCTCGTCTTTCGCTGGGTCAAATACGACACCTGCAACGATTTGGCCCTTGTGCTCTAACGCAATAGAAACAGCCCAGTGTGGAAGGCCGTGTAAAAAGTTGGTGGTGCCATCAAGCGGGTCAACGATCCAGCGGCGTGTCGGATCGGCCCCATCTTCCTCGCCACCCTCTTCAGCCAACCACCCGTAAGTCGGGCGCGCACCCATCAATTCCTCTTTAAGAACCTTCTCAGCGGCGATATCAGCCTTGCTGACAAAGTCACCAGCGCCCTTTCTGGAAACCTGAAGGTTTTCAACTTCGCGAAAGTCTTTGACCAAGGAACGGCCGGCCTTACGGGCGGCTTTAATCATGATATTAAGGTTTGCGCTGCCGATCATGGCGGGTACTCCAGTGAGGATTAAGCCCGCGCTATACGCCCTACATTGGCACTTGCCAAGAGGGAAGCGCGGTGAACGCCACCTGAAAAGGTTGGCTAAGGTGGGTCTTTCGAACGACCACATAACTGAGATGAGTTATTTGAGCATCTAAACTACCTTTACATTGCAGGTTTCGTCGCGTCGTATCACCTGCATGAGTGCATCATTTCCCCTTATCTTCTTCGTTTTTGTTGGGTTGTTTTCGCCCGGTCCAAATGTCGTGATGCTGACGGCCTCTGGTGCGCGCTTTGGCTTTCACGCGACACTGCCACATCTACTGGGCGTGCCAATCGGAACGGGACTGCTGGGTGCAATCAGTGGTCTAGGTTTAGGGACTATTCTACTCGCCGTGCCAACCTTGAAGTTCACCTGTCAGATCATTGCAGCACTATGGATTTTATGGCTGGCTCTTCGAACGGCCCAAGCAGGACGCGTCACCAAATCCGACGATCGTGGTCGCCCGTTTCGCTTTCACGAAGCGATCCTGTTTCAGGCGATCAACCCAAAGGTTTGGGCCATCGCCCTTGCTGCATCTGCCGGCTTTGATATCGGCCTATCTACACCGCTTGAAGCCTTGCGATTGTTTATCGCCTTCAGCACCATCAACTTGTTCGTTTGTTTGTTTTGGACAAGCATTGGCCATGTGCTGTCATCATCCCTCAACAACCCGAAAATTTGGCGCATCTTTATGACAACAATGGCAACCCTCATGGCGGCCACAGTGGTTATGATATTCGTCTAAGCATCCTGAAGTTTGCGTGCTTCAATTCGGGCTAATTCAATCAAGCGCTGCATATACGGCTTGTCGCGTTCTTCGCTGCGGATCGCGGCGTAGAGGCGACGGGTTAGCCCGTTCTTGGTCAAAGGTCGCGTCACATAATCAGAACTGTATTTAACCTCGCGCACGACCCAATCTGGCAGCACCGAAACGCCTCGATTGGATGCGACCAATAGCAAAATCACTGCCGTGAGCTCCGCTTGACGGACTGCTGCAGGTTCAACCTTGGCTGGGATCAAAAGTTGGCTAAAAATATCAAGCCGAGACCGTTCAACTGGGTAAGTTATGAGTGTCTCCCCCCGAAAGTCCGAAGCCTCAATAAACTCTTTTTGAGCAAGCGGATGATCCTTGGATGCAACAAAGACCGGCGCGTAATCGAATAGCTCGATAAACTCGACCCCTGCAATGTCTTCGGGGTCCGACGACACAACCAGATCCACTTCTTCTTTCATCAAAGCTGGCAACGCGTCAAAAGCTAGGCCGGGCCGAATATCAACATCCACGTCTGCCCAATCTCGGCGGAAGTGTTCCAAAACTGGAAACAACCATTCAAAACATGCGTGACATTCAATCGCGATGTGCATGCGGCCAGAATGACCATCACGCAAACCGGTGAACTCAGCCACTGTTGCTTCGATTTGCGGCAAAACCTGTTCTGCCAACCGCAGCAGACGTGTCCCAGCAGCCGATAGTTTCAGCGGTTTTGAGCGGCGCACGAACAGTTCAACCCCTGCTTGATCCTCAAGTCCTTTCACCTGATGGCTCAGTGCACTTTGGGTCGTGTTCAACAGATCCGCGGCTTTTGCTAAACCACCTGCCTCATGGATTGCTTTGATCGTGCGGAGGTGACGAAACTCGATATGCATATGAAACTCATAATTATCTTGAAAGTTATGAATTTGTCTCATGTTTTGATTTCTGCGACAAGGGCAAAAAAGGAGAGACCAATGCCTGTGCCATCCGTTTCGTTTGAAGTGTTCCCCCCGAAATCCATCGATGCCTCCTTCCGGCTATGGGACACAGCGCAGGTTCTCGCTCCACTTGGCCCACGCTTCTTTTCCGTGACTTATGGTGCTGGCGGTTCTGATCAACATCTAACTCACGATGCGGCTGAAACGCTGCACCGCACATCGGGCCACCGTGTTGCGGCCCACCTCACATGCGTGGGCGCGTCCAAAGACGACGTTATGAATACGGCCAACAAATTTGCGGATGCAGGGATTTCCGATATCGTGGCATTGCGGGGAGATCCGTCCAAAGGCGACACCAAATTCAGGCCGCACGCTGATGGCTTCGAAGACAGTTGTGCCTTGATCACGGCCCTTGCAAAGACGGACCGTTTCAATATTCGCGTTGGCGCGTACCCTGATGTTCACCCAGACGCCGCATCCTCCAAGCAAAACATAGACTGGCTGAAGGCTAAGGTCGACGCAGGTGCCTGTGAGGCGTTGACCCAATTCTTCTTTGAGGCTGATGGTTTCCTTCGTTTCCGCGATGCTTGTGCGGATGCTGGGATCACAGCTCCAATTACACCCGGGATCTTACCCATCACAAACTGGACCAGCGCCCGCAAGTTTGCCCAAAAATGCGGTACATACATCCCTGACGAGCTGGCCCAGACCTTCGACAAAGCCACGCGCGATGGCAGGTTGGATCTTTTGTCGGTCGCTCAATGCACAGAGTTGTGTGATGATCTACTAAACGAGGGTGTTAGCGACTTGCACTTTTATACACTCAATCGTCCCGACCTAACGCGCGATGTGTGCCATGCGTTGGGGGTCACGCAGTCCCATAGCATTCGCAACGTGGCGTAACACTTGCTGTGATCCTAACGGGTTTTTAGCTTCAAGATAGCGAAACGCCCGATGGAGACACCAATGGTTACACGCGCGCAAACACCTGCTGATCTGCTTAAATTGGATGAAATCTTGGCCATGTCTGGCTTAGAATTCATGCAAGGTATTTTGGACGGCGCACATCCTGGACCACCTATTGGCGACACGATGGGATATTCGTTGTTCGAAGTATCGGACGGCCGCGTGGTATTTCGCGGCGTTCCAGAATTCAACGTTACCAACCCAATGGGCACGGTTCACGGTGGTTGGTATGGAACCGGTTCGTTTCAGTGATCGTTTTGTTTTCGGCTTACCCTGGT
>JABGTH010000366.1 GCA_018647275.1 Paracoccaceae bacterium | reverse complement strand
TGTGGCACGCGCCCTAGAGGAAATGAGTTACTTCACGGACATGATGGAAGTGTTGGGTGTCTACCCAGCCGCCCAAGGCCGTAGCTAACGCCCTCTGTCAATACTGACTATGTCTAAATTTGGTGACGATCTTCGATAACTCTCGCATACTCAGCGACGCGAAGCTTACAACGCTTTTTGCCGCGCATCTTGAATGAAGCAGCCTATTTCATGCCTACGCCTGGCTTCATCATGTCATCCATGCGGCGCACTTCAGCTCCGCGGCCCATTGCACTACGTCCATACGCGTCGAAATCACAGATAAAAGCAAAAGCTTGATCAATTGGGACTTTCACATTTTTACACGTGCTAAACTTCATGATTTTGCCTCATCTGTTTTACGTCACATTCCCCTTAATCCAATGAATCTGAAAGCCAATTTTCTAATAAAAAGTGTGCAATAGCGCCTTTACGTGCAGGCAAAATTTTTGGATGCTCACCAGCAAAGACGCGCATCATGTCATCTCGGGTAATCCACATAGCATCCTCAATTTCGACAGGATCGATGTTAATTTCGTCAGACAATGCAACACCCGCGCAGCCAAACATCAAGGATGCAGGAAATGGCCATGGTTGGCTGGACAAATAGCTTACATCTCCAACACGCACGCCAGATTCCTCAAATACCTCGCGGCGAACGGCCGCCTCCAAAGTTTCACCAGGTTCAACAAACCCAGCGAGCAAAGAATACATACCCTCTGGCCACCCCGGCGATCGTCCCATCAACACACTGTCGCCGCAGGTAATCAGCATAATCACCACAGGGTCAGTGCGAGGAAAATGGTGTGCATTACACGAAGGGCAATCACGCTGCCAACCTGCGTTTGAAACAACCGACTGCACACCACATTTTGCGCAAAATCCATGGCTGTCGTGCCAACTAAAAATTGCACGCCCAGAGGCCGCCAATTCCGCATCACGCGGGTTCAGCCACGTCATGACACGGCGTAATTCAGCGAATACTTGATTTTCTGACAGGCTTGGATGCTGCTGTTCACTTGGGTCAAAAAAACCGCCCAGCATATCAACGTCCAGTTCATCGGGTTCCCAAGCAGACAGGTCGTGCGCAAAAACTGCAACACCGTCTTCACGTCCCAGTAAAATCAAATGATCCGCAGCGCCTTCAAGAAGCGGATGATCCAACCCAAGACGCATCAAACCTGTGGGCCTTGCTTTGTGTATCAACGGCTTACCGCGCCAAAATACAACAACCGTAGAATCAGATGCCTGCTTCATAGATTGAATGATGTCAGGGTTACTACGAACCTCGCCCGCGCGATCCAGCGCTGAACCACCAAAGGTGACGTGTTCTGCATTTTTCATGTTCTAGCTCCTTGGCTGCGGCACCTAAGGTTTGTCATGCAGGGTCTTCAGGTACAATCCCCTGACCGACAACGGTAGGTCACAGGCATTTTTAACGACCCTCTTGCACCAACACATAGGCGGGGCTATATCACCCCCGAGAGGTTGGCGCGGGCAAACGCCTCGCCAACCCGGTCAGATCCGGAAGGAAGCAGCCGTAACGAGTCCCGTTTGGGTCGTTGTCAATCTCTCACCTTAAGCCTTGAGCACACACTGCTACAGGCGAGACCCGTCAATTGTTTTCGTAGAAAGCGACGAAAGGGCAAACCTGCTTACCCCACAACCGCTCCGCTGCGAACGTATCACAACGTTCTATGTTACCTGTATCAAAGCCCACATCGACCCAACGTGCCCGCTGGGCTGACAAGCCATGCGTAGAGGTATGCGGATTGGTACGCGCTCTGCTTGTCGCTGCATATGGTCGTTACCGATCATCCGCGCTGCATTCAATGCTTCTTCTAAACCGCCACGTTCAAGCAATCCTTCAACATTGTGCGCCCAAACACCCGACAAACAATCCGCCATCAACTCAAGCCGCACAGTCAGCGCATTCGCTTCTGTGGTGCTAGACGCACGACGGGCTTGATCAACCGTTGGCAAAATGCACAACTCGTTTTGTAAGTGGTGGACCACCTCATGCGCAATTAGTGAGCCGCTGCAAAATCACCACCTGCACCCAATTGTTAAGACATTGTTTTGAAAAACGAGGTGTCCAAATATGCTTTTTTATCAGCAGGGCAGTAAAATGGGCCTGTCGCGCCAGATGCCCCCACAGGGGCTTTGGCCACACCATAATACAATACCAACACGGAGGCATTGTGGGGAGGTTCAATTGCTCGCGAAAAATCTTGGTCCAGACATGTTCAGTTGTAGTCAAAACGGCGGATGTGAATTGACCAGCGCGTTCGCCTTCGGCACTCACCTGACGAGATTGCATTAGTTGGGGTTGTTGTGCGCCACCCAAAAGCGGCGTCACATCAACACCTGTGAAATAAGCAACGGCCAAAACGACCAACATAACCAATGCCACACGCCACAAAACTGATCTTTATCTGCGAGCTACACAGCTGACTGTGGACCTTGACAGGCTCGCGCTCTACTTTCCAACGCAGACGAATCTGATGAAAGCTTTTTGATGTCTGAAACGCCCGAAACTGCCTATCAAGTATTGGCCCGTAAATATCGGCCAGAAACCTTTGTCGACCTTGTCGGCCAAGAGGCGATGGTGCGCACGCTTAAGAACGCGTTTGAGGCAGATCGCATCGCCCAAGCATTCATGATGACCGGTATTCGTGGGACGGGTAAAACCACCACAGCACGGATTATCGCCAAAGGTATGAACTGCATTGGGCCAGACGGTACTGGCAAACCAACGACCGAACCATGTGGTCAGTGCGAACATTGCACGGCCATCATGCAAGGTCGCCACGTGGATGTGATGGAAATGGATGCCGCATCCAACACAGGCGTCGCCAACATTCGCGAGATCATCGATTCTGTTCATTATCGCGCGGCTTCTGCCCGTTACAAAGTCTATATCATCGATGAGGTTCACATGCTGTCCACAGGCGCGTTCAACGCCCTGCTGAAGACACTCGAAGAACCACCCACCCATGTTAAATTTATTTTCGCGACCACAGAAATTCGCAAGGTCCCTGTAACGGTCCTGTCTCGTTGCCAGCGTTTTGATCTGCGCCGCATAGAACCCGAAGTGATGATTGCATTAATGCAAAAAATCGCAGGCGCTGAAAACACCCAGATCGCGGATGACGCACTAGCCCTCATAGCCCGCGCGGCCGAAGGGTCTGCGCGCGATGCGACCTCCCTTTTGGATCAGGCCATCAGCCACGGAGCTGGTGAAACATCCGCAGACCAAGTGCGCGCGATGCTTGGCCTTGCCGATCGTGGCCGCGTTCTTGACCTGATCGACATGGTGCTGCACGGCGACGCGGCAGGTGCCCTCACAGAACTTAGCAGCCAATACGCTGATGGTGCGGATCCAATGGCTGTGATCCGTGATCTGGCTGAAATCACGCACTGGGTGTCTGTTGTTAAGATCACACCCGAAGCCGCCGAAGACCCAACAGTGTCCCCAGATGAGCGGGCACGTGGTGTGGCAATGGCCGAAAACCTGCCCATGCGCGTGCTGACGCGCCTATGGCAGATGTTACTCAAAAGCTTGGACGAGGTCGCAGCCGCGCCCAACGCCATGATGGCCGCTGAAATGGCAATCATTCGCCTAACCCACGTGGCCGACCTGCCCAGCCCTGAAGAACTGGTGCGCAAACTCAACAACGCAACCCCGCCGCCCCCACCTTCAAACGGTGGTGGCAATGGTGGCGGCATGGCCCCAGCGCAATCTGGTGGCGGCACGACCGCCTATGCATCGACGCCTGCGATGTCGGGAGGCAGCAGTGGCGGAGCTACGATGGCTTTGGCCGTAAATGCGGATCAATCGCTCGCACGTT
>JABGTH010000325.1 GCA_018647275.1 Paracoccaceae bacterium | reverse complement strand
TTAACCGCATGGCATCAAGACCAAGTTGTACAGCCTCCAAAAGGCGCTGAAACAGTAGGTTCCTCCTCGTTTTGCGCACACGCTGCTTTGGCTTACGGTGATCAAATCTGGACCATGCAGCCCCATCCAGAATTTGAAAGCCCCGCGATCCATGGGCTGATCCAATACAAGAGCGGGGCAGTCGCAGTTGATCGCGTCGAACATGCCAAACGCCAATTATCTGCCGCCAACAACAATGCCGAAATCGGTAAGAAGATGGCTGACTTTTTTATGAAAGAGAGGGCCTGATGGCCACGAACTGGAATGGTACACTGCCCGAAGCTGCGCAAGAGTACCTAAAAGACCGCCGTCTAGACGAGGTAGAGTGTATTATTTCTGACCTACCTGGCATCGCACGCGGTAAAGCTGTGCCTGCCAAGAAATTCATGCGCCAAGACTCGTTTCATTTGCCAGACAGTATCTTTTATCAAACCATAACAGGCGGATGGGGGGAAGCCGCCGGCGATGAGGGTTTCATCGAAAAGGACATGATTTTGCGCCCAGACATGTCCACTGCAACTGCCGCACCGTGGACCGGTGATTGGACGCTTCAAGTGATCCATGACGCATTTGATCGTAACGGCGAACCCGTTCCATTCTCTCCACGCAACGTCTTGAAACGTGTTGTGAAATTGTACCGCGACAAAGGCTGGGAGCCTGTCGTGGCCCCTGAAATGGAATTCTTTCTTGTAGCCCGCAATATAGATCCGGCCCAAGAAATTCGTCCTATGATGGGCCGTTCCGGTCGCCCCGCGGCTGCGCGACAGGCATATTCGATGACTGCAGTTGATGAGTTTGGCCCTGTTATCGACGACATTTACGACTTTGCAGAAGCGCAAGGTTTTGAGATTGATGGTATCACGCAAGAAGGAGGCGCAGGTCAACTTGAGATCAATCTGTTGCACGGTGATCCTGTGAAATTGGCTGACGAAGTATTTTACTTCAAACGCTTGATCCGTGAGGCTGCGTTACGTCACGATTGTTATGCAACATTCATGGCCAAACCGATTGCAGACGAACCTGGGTCTGCAATGCACATCCACCACTCAATCTTGGATAATGAGACAGGTCAAAACATCTTTTCCGGCCCTCAGGGTGGTGAGACAGATGCGTTTTTCCACTTTATCGCAGGCCTGCAAAATCACATGCCATCTGCATTGGCCGTGATGGCCCCTTATGTGAACAGTTATCGCCGATATGTGAAAGACCACGCGGCGCCCATCAATTTGGAATGGGCACGTGACAACCGCACGACAGGTATTCGTATCCCACTCTCATCTCCTGATGCCCGCCGCGTTGAAAACCGTTTGGCAGGCATGGATTGCAACCCATACCTATGCATTGCGGCATCTCTGGCCTGTGGTTATTTGGGTTTACTAGAAGAAAAACGTCCGGACAAACAATTCAAAGGCGATGCATATGATGGAGTAGAAGACATCCCGCGCGTACTTGGGGAGGCATTGGATCTGTTCGAGGAAGCCACGGCCTTGCATGAAGTCTTGGGTGCGGATTTTGCCCGCGTTTATTCCATTGTGAAACGTGCGGAATACGATGAATTCTTGCAAGTTATCTCTCCATGGGAGCGCGAGCATCTGTTGCTCAACGTCTAGGCCGTTAACATGAACCTACTTGATGCCAACGACATCCAAGGGGCATATCCCGAAAGCTGGTACGCTGCGACGACAGACACCTTGCCGCCTTGCCCTCCACTTGAAGTTGATACCCGCGCAGATGTCTGTGTCATAGGCGCAGGATTTACTGGGCTGTCTGCAGCCCTGCATTTGGCGCAGGCAGGACGTGACGTTGTGCTGATAGATGCACATCGCGTTGGATTTGGAGCATCGGGCCGAAATGGGGGGCAATTGGGCAGCGGGCAACGGGTTGAACAACCTTATTTGGAAAAGATGTTAGGTCATGATGACGCGCTTAAGCTTTGGGATCTTGGCCAAGACTCAAAGGCACTGGTCAAAGGGTTGATCAAGGAGCACAATATCGACTGCTACTTGCGCCCTGGAATTGCTTGGTCTGCATCAACGAAAAGCGATGTTGATGAACTGCATCAATATGCAGAGCATATGGACCACAAATATGGGTATGCAATTCAGCCACTCGACGCAGCCGCAATGCATAAACTTTGCCCATCACCTGACTATGTAGGCGGCCTTATGGACCGTGACGCAGCCCATTTGCACCCTCTTCGCCTAGCGATTGGCCTAGCCAAGGCGGCCATCGCTGCAGGTGTGCGCATCTATGAGGGCACGCGCGCCCAAACCATTGATTATGGCTC
>JABGTH010000199.1 GCA_018647275.1 Paracoccaceae bacterium | reverse complement strand
TGATACGGTGCAAAACATTGTTTTGATCGGCACAAACCCAGTACTTGAGGCCCCAGTATTGAATGCACGCATTCGTAAAGCTTGGACACAAGGCGCGAATGTTTCCGTCATTGGCGAAAACATTGATCTCACATACGAGAGCATTCACTTGGGGACGGGCCGCGATGCCTTGGCCACGTTGGTTGCAGCGGATCATTCTGGGACGAACGGTCAAGAAAACATCATTATCGTTGGTCAAGGGGCTTTGACTGAAGCTGATGGCGCTGCCGTTCTTGGGACAGCAATGAAGTTGGCGGAAGCGATGCAGGCCAAATTTATGGTACTTCACACGGCTGCAGGTCGTGTTGGCGCGATGGACATTGGCGCAACAAATGATGATGCAATGGACGGTGTCTCTGCGGCGGAGGTTATTTATAACCTTGGTTCGGATGAAGTCGAAATCGAAGCGGGTCCTTGTGTTATTTATCAAGGTAGCCATGGCGATCGCGGTGCACATCGCGCTGACATCATCCTACCTGGTGCGGCCTATACGGAAGAAGCAGGCTTGTTCGTCAATACTGAGGGCCGCCCACAATTGGCACAACGCGCGGGCTTTGCCCCCGGTGAAGCCAAAGAAAACTGGGCGATCTTGCGCGCATTGAGCGCTGAACTTGATGCAACGCTTCCATTCGACAGCATTGCGCAGTTGCGCACGGCATTGGTTGAAGCCGTTCCACATCTTGGCGAGATTGATGTTGTTGCTGAAAACGAGTGGAACGCTGAGAAAGCTGGCAAGCAAGGCAAAGCGGACTTCCGTAATGCTGTGACAGATTTCTACCTAACCAACCCAATTGCACGTGCAAGTGAGTTGATGGCAGAGCTAAGCGCGGGTGCAAAAGCACGTCGCGACGGAGCAATGGCAACAGAATGAAGGCTTTGGTGCTCATAACAATGATGCCTCTGACCGCATGTGAACCTGCCGTACCGACGGCTGAGCAATTCATCCCCGAATATTTGGGGGTGGAAACCGCGCTATTGGACCAAGAGTTGGTGCAATTTAAAGTGCAAATGACCAACGCAATAACGTCTGAAGACGTATCAAAATATGCAGAATGTGCTGCGGCACAGTATACGCTGATACGCGGATGGGGTTTTGCACGTCATGTACGCACAAATGTGAACGAAGAGGGTGGCGTGTGGTCGGCAGATGCTGTTTACACCATCTCGCCTGCCTTGCCGCGCGGATCGCGTAAGATCGACGCTGAAGTCGTGACTGCCGCTTGCGTGGAGAAGGGTATACCGACGGTGTGAGGACCTATGGCTGATTTCTTTTTTAATACAAACCTTGGAATGTTGCTGCTGATTATTGGGCAGATTCTACTGGTTGTCGTGCCATTGCTGATTGCATTGGCGTTTCTTATGTATGCTGACCGCAAGGTTTGGGCTGCTGTGCAAATGCGCCGTGGACCCAACGTGGTTGGTGCCTTTGGTTTGCTGCAAAGCTTTGCGGACTTTGGCAAATATATCGTCAAAGAAATTATCGTCCCTGCGGGTGCCGACAAAGCCGTATTCTTTATGGCCCCGATGGTAACCTTGGTGATGTCCTTGATTGCTTGGGCGGTTATTCCGTTCAACGATGGTTGGGTTTTGTCCAACATCAACGTGGCGATCTTATATGTATTCGCTGTGTCATCTTTGGAAGTTTACGGTGTGATTATGGGCGGTTGGGCGTCTAACTCCA
The DNA here is from genome assembly GCA_018647275.1 of Paracoccaceae bacterium. Classification (GTDB taxonomy): domain Bacteria; phylum Pseudomonadota; class Alphaproteobacteria; order Rhodobacterales; family Rhodobacteraceae; genus Ascidiaceihabitans. The sequence continues at coordinate 2,061 of JABGTH010000199.1, read as the reverse complement.
AATACCCGTTCCTTGGCTCGCTGCGCTCTGCTGCGCAAATGATTTCGTATGAAGTCTCCATCGGTCTTATCATCGTTGGTATAATCATTTCTTCTGGTTCCATGAACTTTAGCACGATCGTTGAAGCACAGTCCGGTGATTATGGTTTGTTCAATTGGTTCTGGTTGCCGCACTTCCCGATGCTGATCTTGTTCTTTATCAGTGCCTTGGCTGAAACAAACCGCCCACCTTTTGACCTTCCCGAAGCGGAATCGGAATTGGTTGCGGGTTTCCAAGTTGAATACTCATCAACACCATTCTTGTTGTTTATGATTGGTGAACTGGTTGCTGTTGTTCTGATGTGCGCTTTGATCTCGCTGATGTTCTTTGGTGGCTGGTTGTCTCCAGTTCCAGGTTTGCCAGACGGCATCTTTTGGATGGTCGCTAAAATGGGATTCGTATTCTTCTTCTTTGCAATGGTGAAGGCAATCACGCCGCGCTATCGCTATGACCAATTGATGCGTCTTGGTTGGAAAGTCTTCCTCCCATTCTCATTGGTTTGGGTCGTGTTCGTAGCATTCGCTGCTAAATTTGGCTGGTTCTGGGGCATCTACGCCCGTTGGACAGTAGGAGGTTAATTATGACACAGATCGACTACACCCGCGCGGCCAAGTACTTTCTGCTTCAAGATGTTTGGCAAGGTTTCAAATTGGGAATGAAGTACTTCTTCGCACCCAAAGCGACCTTGAACTATCCGCACGAGAAGGGCCCTTTGTCCCCACGTTTTCGTGGTGAACATGCATTGCGCCGTTACCCAAATGGGGAAGAGCGCTGTATCGCGTGTAAATTGTGCGAAGCGGTTTGCCCGGCTCAAGCGATCACTATCGATGCGGAACCACGTGAAGACGGCTCACGCCGTACAACGCGTTACGACATAGATATGACCAAGTGCATCTATTGCGGTTTCTGTCAGGAAGCTTGCCCAGTGGATGCGATTGTTGAAGGCCCGAACTTTGAATTCTCAACTGAGACCCGTGAAGAGCTGTTTTACGACAAAGACAAGCTTCTTTCTAATGGTGACCGTTGGGAAGGTGAGATTGCCCGGAACCTCGAACTGGATGCACCGTACCGATGAACTATTGCTACACCTCTTCTGACGACAATAAGGACTGTGAAACATGATGGCATTTGCCTTTTACCTCTTTGCAATCAGCGTGATTGCAGGCGGTTTCTTTACAGTAGTAAGCCGCAACCCAGTGCATTCCGTGCTTTGGTTGATCCTGTCATTCCTTAGTGCAGCAGGCCTGTTTGTACTGCTTGGCGCTGAATTCGTCGCGATGTTGTTGATCATCGTCTACGTTGGTGCGGTGGCGGTATTGTTCTTGTTTGTTGTTATGATGCTCGACATCGACTTTGCCGAACTTAAGGCGGAAATGGCGAAATACATGCCATTGGCTTTGTTGATCGCTTTGATCATTTTGATGCAGTTTGTGATGGCCTTTGGTGCATGGGAAAGCAACGCGGCGGCCGAAAGCATGCTGGCGCAAGTGACCCCAACAGATCGCCATAACACAGAAGCTTTGGGCATGATCCTCTATGACCAGTATTTCCTATTGTTTCAACTTTCAGGATTGATCCTGTTGGTTGCGATGATTGGCGCGATTGTTTTGACGCTACGCCATCGTGCTGATGTCAAACGGCAGGATGTTGTGACGCAGATGATGCGTGACCCAGCCAAGACGATGGAACTGAAGAACGTGAAATCAGGGCAGGGGCTATAAGCCTGCGCTGGTTGACCAAATGAATAGACGACCGGCAGTAACGTCACACTGCCATGAATGAAAAGTTGAGACCAACGATGACCGAGGGACTGAAATGATCGGACTAGAACATTATCTAACAGTGGCGGCGACGCTATTTGTTATCGGCATCTTTGGCCTGTTTCTGAACCGCAAGAATGTGATCATTTTGCTGATGAGTATAGAACTGATGCTTTTGGCGGTGAACATCAACTTGGTGGCCTTCTCATCATTCCTTGGTGATCTTGTCGGACAGGTCTTTACCCTGTTTGTCTTGACCGTT
>JABGTH010000146.1 GCA_018647275.1 Paracoccaceae bacterium | reverse complement strand
TGGTGTTCGCCTCTTCATCAGGCAGGTTCCAATCGTTGGCCCGGTTCAGGTCGCGGATCGTTGTGGCACCGTCCACCATGAATTCACCGTCACCAGTGGCTGTTACCTGGTGCTCTGTCTCAGCGTCAAATTCGTCCGTAATTTCACCAACGATTTCTTCCAAAATATCTTCCAAAGTGATCAGTCCCTGAAGGCTGCCATATTCATCAACCACCAGCGCAAAATGCGAACGATTTCGCAAGAACTGGCGCATTTGGTCGTCAAGCGTTGTCGTCTCTGGTACAAAATACGGAAGCACGGCCACTTCAGAAACATCGAACTTTTTTAATGCATTGTTTTCATCATTTGAGTCGCCAATTGCTTTATAGATCGCACGCAAAAGGTCCTTCGAATGGATCACTCCAATGATGTTCTCTGGATCGTTTTGATAGACAGGTAGGCGCGTATGTGGAGATTTGATACACTGCTGAAGGATGACATCAGGCGCATCCCCAAGGTTCACCATTTCAATGTCTGAACGATGCAACATTATCTCTTCAACCACGCGTTCGCCCAAATCCAAGGCACCCAAAATCCGGTCGCGATCTTCTTTTTCCACAACACCTTCAGAATGTCCAAGTTGCAGCGCACCCGCAATCTCTTCATGTACAGCAAGCAGGTGGCTGTCGGGGTCAACACGCACACCAAACACGCGCAAAACACCACGCACAAGGAAACGAACGGCGGCAACGATTGGTGAGAAAACCTTTATTATCAATGCAATAGGTCCAGAAACCTTAGCTGACATGGTTTCCGCATGGATGATTGCATAGGTCTTTGGCAGCACCTCTGCAAAGATCAAAACCAGCAATGTCATCACACCTGTCGCGATCAAAACACCGCTTTCCCCAAAGGCGCGCAAGAAGATGCCGGTGGCCAAAGACGTCGCAAGGATATTCACAAGGTTGTTGCCCAACAAGACAGAGCCGATCAGGCGTTCATTGTCTTCTGTGATACGCAAGGCACGCTGTGCACCGACGGACCCTTTATCGGCCTGAGCGCGCAATTTCCCGCGAGACGCGGCTGTTAAAGCCGTCTCTGAACCTGAAAAAAAGCCAGATAAAACAAGGAGTAAAAAGATTAATCCGCAGGTAATCCAGAACGCGCTGTCTAGGGATGCCAATATTTCCGTCATTTGTGAGTATATCCTTTAGCTATGATAGGTTATGGGGTGGCCGATCAGTTCATTCAAGGCCAACCGAAGCAAAGGGCATAAAATGCGACATGAACACATCGGAATTCTGGATGGTCCTATCCTTGTTTTTGGTGGCCCTTATTCAAACGTACAGGCGACTCAGGCGTTGTTTGCGCAGGTGAAAAAACGTGAGATCTCGCGTGAAAACGTGATCTGTACCGGTGATGTTGTTGCTTATTGTGGTGCACCTTTGGCAACCGTTGAAATAGTACGTGCCTCTGGCTGTGCTGTTGTCGCTGGCAATTGCGAAATGCAACTGGCAGCTGGTGCGATGGACTGCGGTTGTGGATTTGAGGATGGAACAGAGTGTGATCTGTTATCAGCGGGTTGGTTTGCCTACGCCAGTAAACATGTTCCGAATCCTGATTGCGAGTGGATGGGCCAATGCCCTGATATCATTAGCTTTGATCACCGTGGGGCGCGGTACGCTGTAATCCACGGCGGTTTCACGAATGTAGCGCGGTTCATCTGGCCCACCTCTGATGACGCAGTGTTTGACGAGGAATGGGCGGCTGTTGAGGCCGCGATTGATCCTGTCGATCACATCATATCAGGCCACAGCGGAATCCCATTTGTACGCGAAACAACCAATGGGCGTTGGATCAACGCAGGCGTGATCGGGATGCCGCCGAATGATCAACGACAGTCCACACGCTATGCGATGATCGAAGACGGTGCGGTTTCGATTTGCGAACTTGAGTATGATATTGAGGGTGCCTTTGCAGATATGCAGCAAGTGGGATTGATTCAAGGCTATGATAAGTCCTTGGTTTCCGGTGTTTGGCCGTCTGAAGATGTGTTGCCTCAGGACTTGCGTTTGTCGTTTTGAGTAAGCGGATGATGCTCCAACACTAGCTCGGTTAAACGTTCATCTAGCACATGGGTGTAGATTTCTGTGGTCGCTACATCTGCATGTCCCAGCATCGCTTGGATAGATCGAAGATCCGCACCACCTGCCAAAAGGTGGGTCGCAAAAGCGTGGCGCAATGTATGGGGTGTCACCTTGCTGGGCATGACGCCTCCAGCAACGGCTAACTTTTTGATCAATTGATAAAATCGGTGGCGTGTTAGATATCCTACAACCCCGCGTGAAGGGAACAGATATTTGTTAGCTGCCTTGCCATTAGACTTTGCTATATCATCCGCCGCATCACGGATGGGTAGCCATGCAACAAGCGCTTCGCGGGCAGGCGGGGATAGCGGTACAATCCGCTCTTTGCCCCCTTTGCCAAGGATTAAAAGAACCCGCGGATCGCCGCGTGCTGCAGAAACTGGCAAGCTGACCAATTCGGTCACACGCATACCTGTGGCGTAAAGCAGTTCCATTAAACATGTGTTGCGAAGTGTATCGCGGCCAAGGGTACGTGCGGCAACTAAAAGGCGATCAACTTCTTCGATATTGAGGGTTTTTGGTAATTTTTTATCAAGGCTGGGCCCGGCAATTTGAATGGCTGGATTGTCTTCTCGCCACCTTTCTTCAAAGGCGAAGCGGTAGATTTGTTTGATTGATGACAGGCGGCGGGCCCGTGTTGATTTGGCCAACCCTTGGGCATCGCAATAGATCAGATAATGTTCGACCTCGTCTTTGGATGCTTTAAGGAAATCGATAGATTTGCGGGCCAGCCATGCCTCAAAATCTTTTAGGTCGCGGCCATAGGCTAGTAATGTGTTGTTTGCGGCGCCCAGCTCAGCTGCTTGTGCCTCTAGGAATGTTGATATCCACTGGCTCATCTGGAGGGTGTCTCAATCAATATTTGTAGGGCTGCGCGGCGTGCCATGTCCTCTAGCCCAAGCGCGCGGAATGTCCCCAAAGCGGTGCTAAGTTGGCCCATGTCACCTTCGCTGCCAGATTGAAGCATTGTCAGTGTGTTCAGCAATGCATGGCCCAATTCGCTATTTTTTGCTTGTTGCAGCAAGGTTGGGTCTGCTGAACCGGAGGAGAAACCACGCTGAATTGCTATTTTCAGGGGACTGTCCGCGTTGATCGCGCTTACGTCACCCAGTGCAACCGCTGTGCGGAATGGGTGCCTATCTGCCGCATCAGGGAAGATCGCCGCACCACTTTTATATAAGGAACTGTACAGGATAATATCGAGGGCATCATCGTGTATTTGCGGTGGCAGCTCGGTTTTCAACACCCGCTCTGCGAAAAGGGTCGCGAATGGGGCGGATAGGTTGGCTGCTTGCATAAGCGACCATGCAGTGGACATGGTTTTGGCAATAGCAGCTGCGCTACGGGTGTTAAGCGCGGTTTCGAACCGCTGAATTGCAGTGACATGATCCCAGATGCCGCCAGAGGCTGCAGGGCTTCGTTGTGAGTATATCCCCAGCAAGCGATTTGCTGGCAGTGCACCAGATTGCGCGAGCCGCTCGGCAGCTTCAATCTGGGTTTTCCATCCTGCAATATCGCGTAGATCAGCGTTGGCATATGCCAATGGCCAGCTTCGGGTTGTTATGGGCTGACCTAAAGCTTCGTGCATCCGAAACAATAAGGGGCTTGGCGTCGACGGGCGTGGAAGCGGTGCGTCGCCTTCAAACAGGTCAGGGTCTAAGAACCGTTCAAGAACAGCAGCTTGATTTGGTGTAACCGTGCCCAATATTCGCGCGATACCAAAAAGTAATGCAGCCGTGTTCCAGTCGCCCGATCGGGCGGTACAAAAAATGCGATAAGCGAAATCGGGGGCCAAAAACGGAGTGGCATTGATCAATGCACAGCTTGCGGTTTCAGTCTCATTCAACAAGGACGCATCGGCAAAGCGCTGTGCGATTGCGGGGTTCTTCGACGGTCCAATTTGTTTGATCAAAGCAAGTGCTGGATCAAGTGCGCCAGCTTTGACAAGTGCGTCGACGCGGGCCATATCAAACTCGTATGCTTTCCCGCTTGCAGGATCAGCGACTGCCAATAGCAGGGTGAATAGGGTCGCTTGCGCTGCAGGCAACGTCAAAGTTGGCATATTCGCCAAAGTTTGTGCCAGCATCGCCGCGTCAGACTTGGCCCAAAGGTTTGTAGGTAAACCGGAAACGGTTGAGGGCACTAAGCCAATGATTTGCGCTGTCGGGCCATCCAAGGTTGTGACGGTTACACCGGGGAGGGTCGCGCCGTTGCTGACTTCGGGTTCATCTGGCGCTAATTGGATGGGTGCGGAATGTGGAATGCTGTCCAGCCAATCGATCGCAGACAGTGGACGTTCTGTAACAGTGTTCCCCGCCAAAGTGGTGCTGGCGCAGGTCGCGGCAATCAATACGGCCTGACAAAAGAGCTTAGTCTGCATTCAGGATCAATGGTTGGCGGACTTCTATTTGGGGCGCAGAGAAATCAGCACCAAAAAATGGACCAACATATGCGTAGCCAACCAGCCCAATGAACGCTAGAATAGCAATCATAAACAACAGCTTGATCATTTTGCCCATGGGTTCATTTACCTTTTCAGATTCTTACTTTTACTAACTTATATATGGCCTTTCTGACAATATCACGTCATTCAGTAAAATATGAACGAAATTGAGCAAACGATGGCCGATATCCCAGGTCCGAATGTCCGTTACACGTTGGTAAAGACTGTTGTGATGGTCGGAATGATGGGGGCTGGCAAGACGGCTGTTGGCCGTGCCTTGGCCCAACGGTTGGGCGTTGCGTTTTTGGATAGTGACGCAGAAATCGAAGTTGCGGCCAATCGTAGTGTGCCAGAAATCTTTGAACGCGACGGTGAAGCCTTTTTTCGCAGCAGAGAAACACAGATTATTGAGCGTTTGTTGATTGAAAAACGATGTATCCTATCGACGGGGGGAGGTGCGTTTTTGAGTGAGAAAAACCGTACAAACATTTCAGCGCAAGGCATCTCGGTTTGGCTCAACGTCGATATTGAGTTGTTGTGGAGCCGCGTACGCAGCAAAGACACGCGCCCATTGCTACGCACCGATGATCCCCGGACCACGCTGAAAAATTTATATGATCAACGGGTTCCTATTTATTCTTTAGCTGACCTCACTGTGGGCTCAGCTCCTGAGTGTTCGATTGAAGATATGGTGGATCAAGTGATCGACGCATTAATTGCCCGTGATGATATTTTGGAGGTTCACAATGCGTGATGTCGTTTCTGTAAATTTACCGGGTCGTGAATACGATATTCACATCGGTCCGGGCCTTCTGCAAGATGCGGGAACGCTGATCGCGCCGTTGTTAAGTCAGCTGCGCGTACGTGTCATCACAGATGAAACTGTTGGTGCGCTGCATTTGGAAACATTGCGTTCAGGGTTGGCGAGTTCTGGTATCGAGATGAGATCCTTGGTGCTGAAACCGGGCGAGGGGACCAAGAATTGGGAGAACCTAAGCACTTGTGTTGAATGGCTGCTGGACCAAAAAGTCGAACGGCGCGATGTGATTGTAGCCTTCGGCGGTGGTGTCATTGGTGATTTGGTTGGATTTGCCGCCGCAACCTTGCGCCGCGGTGTACGGTTTGTACAAATCCCTACGTCGCTTTTGGCGCAGGTCGACAGCTCTGTGGGTGGCAAAACAGGCATCAACACCCGTCACGGCAAGAACCTTGTTGGATCGTTTCACCAACCTAGCCTTGTACTGGCAGATATTGATGTCCTTGGAACGCTGACACCGCGTGATTTTCTGGCAGGCTGTGGTGAAGTCGTCAAATACGGTTTGCTTGGGGATGCAGAGTTCTTTGAGTGGCTTGAGAAAAATGGTCCTAAAATGGCAGCTGGCGATGTTGCGGCCCGTGTGCATGCTGTGCGCCGCTCGGTTGAGATGAAAGCCGAGATTGTAACGCGCGATGAGACTGAGCAAGGGGATCGTGCGCTTTTGAACCTTGGGCACACCTTCTGTCATGCCCTAGAGGCGGCAACGGGCTATTCTGATCGCCTTTTGCATGGCGAAGGCGTAG